>NZ_JBFTZQ010000010.1:0-208473 GCF_056406715.1 Arthrobacter sp. P1_B11 | reverse complement strand
CCGAACACTTCGTCGGGATCCAGACGCCGCAGTTCCTCGGCCAGGCAGTCCCGCAGGCTTCGCCGCGGCAGGGAAATCCGCTGGGCAGGCTGGCCCGGTTGGGTCAGTTCGGCCACTGACAGTCCGGGCCGGAACAGCTGGACGTCGCCGCTTGCCCGGCTCAGGCGGACGCGCCGGATACCGGTGCCCGCGGGGTCGGCGACGATCGTCACCGGGGCGTCCAGGGAGAGGGTGAGCCAGGCCGCCAGCAGGATGGTGCTGGGGGAGTCCGAAGCACCCTCCACGGCCACCGCGGTGACAGGGGATGGGTCCACCTGGTCCAGCACTGCCGCGAGCTGGATGCGCCAGTTCGTCAGGCGGGTCCAGGCGAGGTCCGTGTCGCCTGCCTTGTAGGTGTTCCGGATATTCTCCAGGGCCACCTGCGGTTCGGCTTCGTTCGCGGAGTCGGTGATGCGCCGGTGGGCGATCTTGCCGATGGATGTCTCGCTGGCATTCTTCGGCGCGCCGTGCGGCCACCAGGCCACGATCGGAGCGTCAGGGAGCAGCAACGCGGCGACGAGGGACTCGCTTTCCTCTGCGAGTTCCCCGAAGCCGCGCAGCACGATCACTTCCGAGGCTCCGGCGTCACCGCCGACCCGGATCTGGGCATCGAGCCGGTTGGGAGCGGCAGAGCCGGCATCGGCAAGGACAATGATTCGGCAGGGGTGCTCCCGGCTGGCCTCGTTGGCTGCCTCGATGGCCTCCTCTTCCAGWCCCGATTTCGTGACGACCACCAGGGTCAGCACGCGGCCCAGAGCGATCACCCCGCCCTGCTCCCGCARGGACATGATCTTCTTGGAGACCTTGGAGGTGGTGGTGTTCGGAAGATCTACAATCATGGCCTTCTCCAGGTGCGTCCGTCGCGGGCGAGCAGCTCGTCAGCGGAGGCCGGGCCCCAGCTGCCGGGTGCGTAGGGCTCGGGCTGCTCGCCCAGGCCCTCCCAGTATTCCTCGAACGGATCCAGGATCTTCCAGGAGAGCTCCACTTCCTCATGCCTCGGGAACAGCGGCGGCTCGCCGAGGAGCACGTCAAGGATCAGCCGTTCGTACGCCTCCGGGCTGGACTCCGTGAACGAGTGGCCGTAACCGAAGTCCATCGTCACATCCCGCACTTCCATCTGCGTGCCGGGGACCTTGGAGCCGAAGCGGATCGTGGCGCCCTCGTCAGGCTGGACCCGGATCACCACGGCGTTCTGCCCGAAGTCATCCTCGCCGTGGTCGCGGAACAGCAGGTTAGGCGCGCGCTTGAACACCACGGCGATTTCCGTGACGCGCCGGCCCAGGCGCTTGCCGGCGCGCAGGTAAAACGGGACCCCGTGCCAGCGCCGGGTATTGATGTCAACGCGGATCGCGGCAAARGTCTCGGTGGTGGAATCGGCCGGGATGCCSTCCTCCTCGAGGTAGCCCTGGACCTGCTCGCCGCCCTGCCAGCCGCCGGCGAACTGGCCGCGGGCGGAGTGGGTGGAGAGGTCCTCCGGCAGCCTGACAGCCGCCAGGACCTTTTCCTTCTCCGCACGCAGGTCATCCGCGTTGAAGGAAATAGGTTCCTCCATCGCAGTCAGCGCCAGCAGCTGCAGGAGGTGGTTCTGGATCACGTCACGGGCAGCACCCACGCCGTCGTAGTACCCTGCRCGGCCGCCGGTGCCGATGTCCTCGGCCATGGTGATCTGCACGTGGTCAACGTAGTTGGCGTTCCACAGCGGTTCGAACAGCTGGTTGGCGAAGCGCAGCGCCAGGATGTTCTGCACCGTCTCCTTGCCCAGGTAGTGGTCGATCCGGAAGACCGCGTCGGGCGGAAAGACCGATTCCACGATGTCGTTCAGCTGCCGGGCCGACTTAAGGTCGTGCCCGAACGGCTTCTCGATGACCACACGGCGCCACTTGTCGCCTTCAGCCTGGGCCAGACCGTGCTTCGAGAGCTGCCGGCAGACCTGTTCAAAGGCCTTCGGCGGGATGGACAGGTAGAACGCATGGTTGCCGCGCGTGCCGCGCTGTTCGTCGAGTTCCTTGATGGTCTCGCCGAGCCGCTCAAAGGCGGAGTCGTCATCGAACTCGCCCTGCACGAAACGGATGCCTTCGGACAGCTGGTTCCACACCGCCTCATCGAACGGCGTACGGGAGTACGTTTTGACCGCGTCTTTCACCTCCGCCGCGAAGTCCTCGTTGTCCCACTGCCGCCGGGCAAAGCCCACCAGGGCAAAGCTGGGCGGCAACAGGCCGCGGTTCGCGAGGTCATAGACAGCGGGCATGAGCTTCTTGCGGGCGAGGTCACCCGTGACTCCGAAGAGCACGAGCGACGACGGTCCGGCAATCCGGTTCAGACGGCGGTCCCGCGCATCCCGCAAAGGGTTCCCGCTCCTGCCCGCTGACCTCTTGCCGTTCAAAGTATCTGGCATGGTTGGTTTAGTGCCTTAGCTTTCAGTGGCTGACGCGCCGAGGCGCATTTTTGCCACAGGGGATTTGCTCCTAAGGCTGTCACCTGCGCAGGGAGCGTTGAACCACCAAAGCGGGCGGCGCCACCCACCCGTTAGGATGGGCGCGCTTCAAAGGGCGGGCACCATCCCGCCGTCGTCCTGGCTAGGCGGCAAACAGCGCTGTCCGCACGGCCTTCTCGAAGCCATCGACGTGAACGCGGGCCAGCTCTGCGGCACGGGCCTCGTCTCCGTCGATCACAGCTTCAAGCAGGTCGACGTGCTCATGCACATGCCGGGAAAGGTTTGGCAGCCTGTCCAGCACCATGCACCAAATCCGCGTTGCGAGGTTGTCGTAGCGGATCAGCACGTCTTCCAGGTGCGGATTCGCCGCTGCAGCATAAATTCCCTGGTGCACCCGGGCGTCCAGCCGCAACGTCTCCACAACAGATGCGCTGTCCACGTCAAAGGACTCCACTTCCGCCACGATGAGGCGGAGCCGGTCCCGCGCTGCCGCCGTGCCCACCCTGGCGGCACGGGCAGCCGCGAGGGGCTCAAGCTGAGCCCTGATTTCCGAGATGAACGCGAGGTCCGTCACCTCCACGCGCGTCGCGAAAGTGCCACGCCTCGGATAGGTCACAACGAGCCGGTCCACTTCAAGCCGTTTCAGCGCTTCCCTCACGGGAGTCCGTCCCACACCGAGTTCCTTGGCAATCCCCTCGTCGTAGAGCGGATCACCAGGACGGATCTCCAGGGTCAACAGACTGTCACGTATCCGTTCGTAGGCCACATCAGCCAAGGATTTCGAGACTCCGGCCTCCGTCACCGCGAAAGCTTCAAACGCCACCGCTCCGCCTCTCTCATCGGCCAAAATTCGACTATTGACCTCGTCCGTTCACCAGTATACGCTGGCCATCACCCCTGATATATCAATAAGGTGGTCAACCATATATCTGAAGGAGAGGCATGACCGCAGTGGCCGCGTCCCCAGAAACCAGGCCAGCTCCGCAGGCAGAAGCCACTGGAGAAGCCAAGACCAGCAGGTTCGTACTCACATTGTCGTGCGTCGAGCGTCCCGGCATCGTTCAGGCAGTGACCACGTTCCTGTTTGAGCGGGGTTTCAACATCGAAGAGCACCAGCAGTTCGACGACGGCCTCCGCCAGACCCTGCACCTGCGCACTGCCTTCTCCGGAACTGCGGCTTATGCCCCGGAAAGGCTTGAAGAGGAGTTCCACCCCATCGCGGAACGCTTCGACATGAAGTTCCAAGTGCACGACGAAACCAAGCAGCGCGTTCTGGTCATGGTTTCCAAGTTCGGACACTGCCTTAACGACCTGATTTTCCGCTGGCGGGGCGGCAGCCTCGGCGGCGATCTGGTTCTGGTGGTTTCCAATCACGAAACGCACCGGGCGATGGCCGAGGCTGCCGGCCTGCCCTTCATTCACATCCCCGTGACGCCGGAAACGAAACAGGATGCCGAGCGCCGGCTGCTCGAGCTCGTGGATGAGTACAACATCGACCTGGTTGTCCTGGCCCGCTACATGCAGGTCCTTTCCAATGAGCTGTGCCGGTCGCTCACGGGCAGGGCAATCAACATCCACCACTCGTTCCTACCGGGATTCAAGGGAGCACGCCCCTACCACCAGGCCTACGACCGCGGAGTCAAGCTTGTGGGCGCAACCGCCCACTACGTCACGGCCGACCTCGACGAGGGCCCGATCATCGAGCAGGAAGTCATCCGCGTCGATCACAGTTTCAGGCCGACCACGCTCTCCACCATCGGCCAGGACGCTGAGGCCCTGGCACTGGCGCGAGCCGTTCGCTGGCACTGCGAACACCGTGTGCTGATAGACCAGGCCAGCACAATCGTCTTCCGCTAAAGCAGCCACCTACAGGCCGCAGAAGCCCACAACCCAAATCAGCAGGAGAAACCACATGGCATCGACGCCACGAATTGTCATCATCGGAGCTGGCATCGTCGGGACGAATCTCGCCGACGAACTGGTCGCCCGGGGATGGAACAACATCACAGTCCTGGACCAGGGGCCTTTGAACATGCCCGGCGGATCCACCTCCCACGCTCCGGGCCTGGTGTTCCAGACGAATCCCTCCAAGACCATGGCGTCCTTCGCCAAGTACACAGTGGAGAAGCTGCTGTCCCTTACAGAGGACGGCGTCAGCTGCTTCAACCAGGTGGGCGGCCTGGAAATCGCGACCACCGAAACCCGTCTCGCTGACCTGAAGCGGAAGCTGGGCTATGCCTCCTCCTGGGGAATCGAAGGAAGTATTCTCTCCTCTGCCGAGTGCAAGGAGCTCTACCCGCTCCTGAACGAGGAGAACATTCTCGGCGGCCTCCACGTTCCAAGTGACGGCCTGGCAAGTGCCGCACGCGCCGTTCAGCTGCTGATCAAACGCACAGAGGCGGCGGGAGTCAAGTACCGTGGCTCCACGGCCGTGACAGGAATCGAACAGTCCGGACGGCGGGTTACCGGCGTCGAGACCTCCGAGGGCGTCATTCCGGCCGACATCGTCATCTCATGCGCCGGTTTTTGGGGAGCCAAGATCGGCGCCATGATCGGCATGTCCGTTCCCCTGCTCCCGCTGGCCCACCAGTACGTGAAGACCACTGCCGTGCCCGAGCTGAACGGCCGCAATGAACTGCCCAACGGAGCCACGCTGCCCATCCTGCGCCACCAGGACCAGGACCTCTACTACCGCGAACACGGCGAACGCTACGGCATCGGCTCCTATGCCCACCGCCCCATGCCCGTCGACGTCGACACTCTGGGAACCTACGCCCCCGAGAGCGTCAGCGAACACAACATGCCGTCCCGCCTCGACTTCACGCTGGAGGACTTCCTGCCGGCTTGGGAGGCCTCGAAGGAGCTCCTTCCCGGACTGGCGAAGAGCGAAATCGAGGATGGCTTTAACGGCATCTTCTCCTTCACCCCCGACGGCGGACCGCTCCTTGGGGAGTCCAAGGAACTCGACGGCTTCTTTGTCGCTGAAGCGGTCTGGGTCACGCACTCGGCCGGCGTTGCCAAGGCGATGGCCGAACTGCTGACCACGGGCAAGTCCGAAACCGACCTGGGTGAATGCGACATCACCCGCTTCGAGGACGTCCAGCTCACCCCCGAATACGTCAGCGAGACCTCGCAGCAGAACTTCGTGGAAATTTACGACGTCCTTCACCCGCTCCAGCCCCGCCTCTCCCCGCGCAACCTTCGCGTCAGCCCGTTCCACGCCCGGCACAAGGAGCTGGGGGGCTTCTTCCTGGAGTCCGGCGGCTGGGAGCGGCCCTACTGGTTCGAATCAAATGCCGCCCTCCTCAAGGAGATGCCGGCGGAATGGCTGCCGCCGGCCCGGGACACCTGGTCCCAGATGTTCAGCTCCCCCATTGCTGCCGCTGAAGCGTGGAAGACCCGCACCGCAGTCGCAATGTATGACATGACGCCGCTCAAACGGCTGGAAGTGTCCGGTCCCGGAGCCCTGAAGCTGCTTCAGGAGCTGACAACTGCGGACCTGAACAAGAAGCCGGGGGCCGTCACCTACACGCTTCTGCTCGACCACGCAGGTGGTGTGCGGAGCGACATCACAGTAGCCCGCCTGAGCGAGGACACCTTCCAGCTCGGAGCCAACGGCAACATCGACACCGCCTACTTCACGAGGGCAGCCCGGCACCAGACGCAAAGCGGGTCCGCCGCTGATTGGGTCCAGGTGCGCGACACCACGGGAGGCACCTGCTGCATCGGCCTGTGGGGGCCTTTGGCCCGCGACCTGGTCAGCGGGGTCAGCGAGGATGACTTCTCCAACGACGGCCTGAAGTACTTCCGGGCCAAGAGCGTTGTCATTGGCGGGGTCCCGGTCACGGCCATGCGTTTGTCCTATGTTGGCGAACTTGGCTGGGAACTGTACACCAGCGCCGACAACGGACAGAAGCTGTGGGATGCGCTCTGGCAGGCAGGACAGCCCTTTGGCGTCATCGCGGCCGGACGGGCGGCATTCAGCTCCCTCCGCCTCGAAAAGGGCTACCGCTCCTGGGGAACGGACATGACCACGGAGCACGACCCCTTCGAAGCGGGTCTCGGGTTCGCCGTGAAGATGTCCAAAGACAGCTTCATCGGCAAGGGCGCGCTCGAGGGCCGGACCGAGGAGGGCTCCGCCCGGCGGCTGCGCTGCCTGACCATCGACGACGGCCGGTCCATCGTCCTGGGCAAGGAACCCGTTTTCTACAAGGAGCAGGCAGTCGGTTACGTGACCAGCGCCGCTTACGGATACACCGTGGCCAAGCCGATTGCCTACGCCTACCTTCCGGCCACCGTTTCCGTCGGCGATGCCGTCGAGATCGAATACTTCGGACGGCGTATCAGGGCCACCGTTTCGGAAGAGCCCCTGTACGACCCGAAGATGACCAGGCTCCGCGGGTAATCAGCCCGCAAGGCCATTTGGGGGCACGCAGCCCGGCTCATCCTCGCAACGGGAGCCGGGCTGCGTGCAGCCCCCGTTCCGCCCCCAGCCTCAACCAGCCCAGGAATGGAAAAATGATCGGTTCAGAAACACTTAATGACTACCTCGGCAGGCTTGCTTCACGGAGGCCCACCCCTGGTGGCGGCGCGGCCGCAGCGCTCCATGCTGCGCAAGGTGCAGCCCTGGTGGCCATGGTGGCCAGGTTCAGCAGCGGCGGCAAATATGAGCAGCACGCACAGACGACGTCCAGAATCATTGCCGCAGCCGACCGGCTCACCGGCGAGACGTTGGAGCTGGCCGACGCCGACGAAGCCGCCTTCAAAGCCGTCATCACCTCTTACAAGCTGCCGGCGGCAAGCGAGGCCGACCGTGAGACGCGTGCGGCCGCCATCCAAAACGCACTTGTTCAGGCCGCCCAACCGCCGGTCCGTCTGATCAAGCTGGCGGGCGCCGTCGTGGAGCTCGCCGCTGAACTTCTGGATATTGCGAACCCGAACGTCATCAGCGACATTGCCGCAGCCGCCGACGCGGCCAGGGCAGCGGCGACTACGGCCCGCGTCAACATCGACATCAATGTGGTGGCCATCAAGGACACCCAGGCGCACGCCTCGCTGGCGGAACAGACGGACGGCCTCGAAGAAAAAGTCGTCCTGGCGGCGGACTCGCTCTCACGCCAGGTGCGGGAAAGGATCCTCCGGTGACGGCATCTTTGCTCTCCGGCAAGCCTCTTGCCAAGCTGATTCAGCAGCAGGCGACAGCCCAGGCCAAGGCCCTGGCCGAGGAGGGCTCAGGCCCTACCCTCGCCGTCGTGGTTGCCACTGAGGACAGCTCGACCCACTGGTATGTGCGCTCCATAGAGCGCGCCGCCGAAAACGCCGGCATCGGCTGCAGGATTATCGACGTCGGCCACGACGCGACTGAACAGGTACTCATTGCCGTGTTGAAGGACCTCAGTGCCGAGCCTTCGGTCAATGGCATCATCCTGCAGACTCCCCTGCCTCCGTGCGTCAGAACCCCGGAACTGGTCAAGTACATCTCCCCGGAAAAGGACGTCGACGGCGCAAACCCGTTGAGCCTGGGACTGCTGGCCGTAGGGGAACGCGCCTTCGCACCGGCTACGGCACGGGCCGTTGTAGAAATGCTGGACCACTTTGAGATTCCGGTGGCGGGCCGCAACGTGGTGGTGGTGGGCCGTTCAACTGTGGTGGGCAAGCCCCTGTCCCTGCTGCTTTTGCAGAAGGACGCCACCACCACCGTCTGCCACTCGAAGTCCGGCCCTCTCGCGAAGTACACCAAGGCGGCCGACGTCGTGGTTGTTGCGGCCGGCCGCACCGGGCTGCTCACCGGGACGGATGTTTCGGAACACTCGGTGGTCATCGATGTGGGAACCAATGTGCTTTCCGACGGCTCGCTCGCCGGCGATGTCGACGAAGCCAGCGTCCGGACGGTGGCTTCAGCGCTGACGCCGGTCCCAGGCGGCGTCGGCTCAGTCACGACGGCGCTGCTGCTTCTCCACACCGCCGAAGCGGCGCGGGACCAGACACGCGCGGCCCGGACGCCTGTACTCACACCATGACCGACGCACTAATGGCACGCCGCACGGCGCTTCATTCCGCCAGCACAAAGGTCGTGGCCGACTGGACCGCGCTCATGCCAGGCGATTTCGTCACGGTGCTGGAGTCCTACACAGTTCCCCACAGCGGCTGGATCGACGACCTGACAGAGGACGGCCGCATCATCTGGCTGGTTCTGACCTTCGGGGGTGGCCGCCGTATGTTCTTCCGCGAGAACGGCGACATCATCACGGTCGAAGTTCCATAGGCCAAGCACGCCCCTACTGCCCGGCAAAGATCTGAAGGAAGAGCCAATGGCTTCCAAAGCACCACGCGAGAATATCGACGAGTCAAAGCTGACTGTCAGCAAACCGAAAACCAAGGCCGTAGGCATCCCCGCGGTGGCCAGCGCCCTGAAAATATCCCTGGAGCAGATGGGCCCGCTGCGCAGCGTCCAGACACTCATCGCCGTCAACCAGATCGACGGATTTGACTGCATGGGCTGCGCCTGGCCGGAACACGAGAAGCGCAATGCAGCGGAATTCTGCGAGAACGGCGCAAAGGCCGTGGCAGAGGAAGCTACCCGCCGCCGGGTCACCCCGGAATTCTTCGCAAGGCATTCCGTTGCCGACCTGAAGACGCGTGATGACTACTGGCTCGGACAGCAAGGAAGGCTGACCCACCCAATGGTCCTGGATGAGGGCGCGTGCCACTACAGGCCCATCGGCTGGGACGAAGCCCTGGAACTGGTCGCCCAGGAACTCAGAGACATGGACCACCCGAACCAGGGCGTTTTCTACACGTCCGGCAGGACGTCCAACGAGGCCGCATTCGTGTACCAGCTGCTTGTGCGCGGCGTGGGCACGAACAACCTCCCGGACTGTTCAAACATGTGCCACGAGTCCTCCGGCTCGGCGTTGGTGGAGACCATAGGCATCGGCAAAGGTTCCGTCAGCCTCAAGGATCTGGAAACGGCGTCCCTCATCTTCGTGGCGGGCCAGAACCCGGGAACGAATCATCCGCGCATGCTCAGCGCCCTGGAGAAGGCAAAGAAAAACGGCGCGGCCATCGTCTCCGTCAACCCGCTCCCCGAGGCCGGACTGCTTCACTTCGAGAACCCGCAGAACATCTCGGGGATGCTGGTGGGCTCGCAACTGACGGACGATTTCCTGCAGATCCGGGCCGGTGGCGACCAGGCACTCTTCCAGGGTCTTGGGAAATACCTGCTGGAAGCAGAACGTGCAGGCAGGAACAGCCCGGGCTTGACAACGGTCCTTGACCACGACTTCATCAAGAACCATACGGTCGGCGTGGAGTCCTACCTTTCGCAGTTGGAACAGGTGCAGTGGGACGAAATCGTCGAGGCGACCGGGCTGACCATGGAACAGATCGCCGCCACCGGTGAACGCCTCCTGGCATCAGGGTCGACCATCGTCTGCTGGGCGATGGGCCTGACACAGCACAAACACTCAGTGTCTACGCTTCGGGACGTCGTCAACGTCCTGCTGCTGCAGGGCAACATCGGCAAGCCCGGAGCCGGTGTTTGCCCGGTTCGCGGACACTCCAACGTCCAGGGCGACCGGACCATGGGCATCTTCGAACAGATGCCGGCAGCGTTTCACGACCGGCTCGACCAGGAATTCCAGTTCCGCTCACCCCGGGCGCACGGCTACGACACCGTCGCTGCGATCCGGGCGATGCGGGACGGAAAAGTCCGGCTGTTCGTGGGCATGGGCGGGAACTTCGTCCGGGCGGCTCCGGACTCGGATGCCACCGAGAAGGCCCTGGCCAATACCCGGCTGACTGTGCAGATCTCGACGAAACTGAATCACTCGCACCTTTCGACAGGAAAACGCGCCCTGATTCTCCCAACGCTGGGCCGCACTGAGCGGGATACCCAGCGGTCCGGCGACCAGAGGGTTACCGTGGAGGATTCCATGAGCGCTGTCCATGCATCCCGCGGCCGACTCAAGCCCGCCAGCGAGCACCTAATGTCCGAGGTCGCCATCGTCTGCAACCTCGCGCACAAAGTGTTCACCGACGCCGGCCTCCCCCTTTCCAACACGCCGGCAGCCGACTGGCTCTCCCTCCGGGATGACTACTCCCTGATCAGGCAGCACATCGAAGCTGTCTTTGATGGCTTCGAGAATTTCGAGGAGAGAATCCAGCACCCCGGCGGTTTCGTTCTGCCCCACCCGCCGCGGGACAAAAGGGAATTCAAGACACTGTCCGGCAAGGCGCACTTCACGTCGAATGCCCTGGAGTACCTTCGGGTCCCGCCCGGCCGGCTGATCCTGCAGACCCTGCGTTCACACGACCAGTACAACACCACCATCTACGGCAAGGACGACCGATACCGCGGAATTCACGGAGGCCGGCGCGTGGTGCTGGTCAACGAGGCGGACATAGCCGAGATGGGCTACGCGGACGGGGACATGGTGGACCTGGTTTCAGAGTTCCGGGGAACAGAGCGCAGGGCGGAGGATTTCCGCATCGTAAGCTACTCGACGCCCAAGGGTTGCGCAGCCTCGTACTACCCGGAAACCAACGTGCTGGTGCCGCTGGACTCCGTCGCTGACACCAGCGGCACCCCGACGTCCAAGTCCGTCGTCGTGCGGCTGGAACCGGCAGGAGCGCGGCTTCATGCTTGATGCCCCTGATACCTTGCTGCGCCGCAAGGGGGTGGACCGCCCGCGGGTGGAGCGGGCGGTCCGGGAGTTCCTTTTGGCCGTCGGCGAGGACCCCGACAGGCCTGGCCTGGCTGAGACTCCGGCACGCGTGGCCCGCGCCGCAGTGGAAATGTACGGCGGCCTCCACGAGGATCCAGCCACGGTACTGGACAGGACATTCGACCTAGGACATGAGGAACTGGTCCTGGTTAAGGACATTCCTTTCTACTCAACCTGCGAGCACCACCTGGTGCCCTTCCACGGTGTGGCCCACGTTGGCTACATCCCGTCGGCGGACGGAGTGGTAACAGGCCTCAGCAAGCTGGCCAGGCTGGTGGATGCGTTTGCGCGCAGACCGCAGGTGCAGGAACGCCTGACCACCCAGGTGGTGGATTCGCTCGTATCGTCCCTCCGGCCGCTGGGGGCGATCGTAGTGGTGGAATGCGAGCATCTCTGCATGTCCATGAGGGGCGTCCGGAAGCCGGGCGCGAAGACCATTACCTCGGCGGTGCGCGGACAGCTGCGCCTGCCGGCAGCCCGCGCGGAGGCACTCAGCCTGATCTTGGGCCGCTGACCGCGATGGGGTGATGGCGGTCCTTCGAAAATCGGACGGGCGCCGCCTCTGTTCTCTGATATATCTTTAAGATATATTTGAAATATCAGATGGTGCCGCTGCAGTGCGGGACAAAGTCCCCAAATCCATGCGGCAAGTACGTTCCCCGTGAACGGTGTTTCGGAGGCCTGAATACCTGGGGAGGTAAGCGCCGGAACACCGCTTTCGGGGAACGAGCAGGTGCGGCGCCAATCCCAGAAGCGCCGCCACCGCGTGGCTGCCCCGCCGATCCAACAAACCAAGCCACCAACGAAGGGACGACCAATGGTAGCTCTAACCCTTCACCCCGTCGACAGGCCGGGCAGGGCCGGCGGGCGTGCCGCTGACGGGGAGCACACCTGGGCGGAAGCACGCCGTCTGGCCTTCGACTGCGCCACGCCCCTTGGACCAGAACGGATTCCACTCGGGGAGGCGAACGGAAGAATCCTGGCCGCTGACCTCAGCGCGCTTCAGGAGATGCCCCACTACGCCTCGTCCGCCATGGACGGCTGGACGGTTAACGGTGCCGGCCCGTGGGCGCTGACGGAACCAGGAAAACCCCTCGGTCCCGGTGAGGCCAGCCCGGTGGTCACAGGTGGCGTCATCCCTCCGGGCTCCCAGTCTGTGCTCCGTGTCGAGAGCGGACGGCTTGCGGACGGCGCAGGCGGCCAGGCCATCCTGATAGTGGGCGACGCGGCGTCCCCCGGTGAACCCCGCCCTGGCCAGCACATCCGTAAATCGGGCGAGGAAGCGGCCGCCGGCGAGGTGCTGATCCCCGCCGGGACAGCCCTGAACCCTGCGCATATCGCACTGGCCGCCGTCGCCGGCTTCGATCAACTGACAGTGCGCGGCAAACCGCTGGTGAAAATGCTTATCACTGGCGCAGAGGTGGTCACGGCGAGGATTCCGGTGCCGGGACAGGTCAGGGATGCCTTCGGCCCCCAGTTCCGCACCATCATCCAGATGCTCGGGGGTGTCCCGGGGCCACTGGTCCGCATCGGGGACTCCTACGAGGAATGGCTCACAGCACTGGGTGCCTCCGAAGCGCCGATGGGCCAATGGCCCGACGTGGTCGTGACCACCGGCGGGACAGGGCGCTCCGGCGCTGACCATTTCCGCAAAGCCGTGGCCGCTCTCGGCGGACGGCTCCTCATCGACGGCATCGCCATGCGACCGGGCCACCCCGCCGCCTTGGGCAAACTGCCCAATGGCCGATTCGTCGTCGGACTTCCCGGCAACCCGCTCGCTGCCCTGATGGCGCTCTTCACCATTGGCGGTCCGCTCCTGGCCGCGCTCGGCAATCAGCCCCTAGCCGGCATCAGCCGGCTGCCGTGCGGCACGGTAATCGACGCCCACACGGCATCCACACGGCTCATGCCGTTCCGCTGGGTCAACGGCCTGGCGACACCGGCCCACTACACGGGACCCGGGATGATGCGCGGGCTGGCCACCGCCGACGGCGTCATGGTGGTTCCGTCGGCGGGCGTTCAACTACGGGAACCGGTTCCGGCCTTTGCGCTCCCGTGGCGCCCGGACCTGCGTCCGGCGCTTCCTGGCAGATTGATCGGGGAGGACTAGGACGTGGCACGCATGACCCAGCGGCGGAAGGTCCACAGGTACCTGCTGGACGGCTCCGAGGCCGCTATCGCATATCCCGTACGGGTACGCGAAGACGTGCTGGCGGCCGAGGAACCACTGGAGGTCCGTTTCAAAGACCTGTCATTTGCCGTGACGATGCGGACGCCCGGGGACGACTTCGACCTCGTTGCCGGTTTTCTCGTCTCTGAGGGCATCATCAGCAGCCAGGCGGATCTCGTGTCGCTCCGCTTTTGCGCCGGCGAGGATGAAACCGGCAGGCAAACCTTCAACGTCGTTGAAGCGCAGTTCCGTCCCGGCCTGGCACTGCCGGACACTGGCCGGCACGTATACACGTCCAGCTCCTGCGGCATCTGTGGCAGCACATCCATCGAAGCCGTCCGCAAAACCCTCACCTACGACCTCCATGAGGACCAGCTGCGCGTGCCGGTCGACGTGCTCGCGCGGCTGCCCGAACAGTTGCGCGAAGCCCAGGCATTGTTCGACAAAACCGGCGGCGTCCACGCAGCAGGACTGTTCAAGATCGGCGACCGCGGAGAAGCGGAGCTCCTTTGCCTCCGCGAGGACGTGGGCCGCCACAATGCCGTGGACAAGGTGATCGGGTGGGCACTGCGCGAAGGGCTTCTGCCCCTGCGCGGAATGGTCCTGCAGGTCTCGGGCAGGGCATCATTCGAGCTCGTTCAAAAGGCAGCCCTCGCCGGCATCCCGGTATTGGCCGCGGTCAGTGCACCCTCAAGCCTGGCGGCGGACCTCGCCGCCGACACCGGCGTAACACTCGTGGGCTTCAGCCGGGGCAAGAGTCTCAACGCCTATGTGGGGCAGGAACGGCTGGCACCTGCGCTAACGGCACCTCCCCGGGCGGCACTTCCATTGACGACTCCATTGACGACGGCGGGCCAGGGCTAGGTGCCGGTCTTACCTGAAAGGAAACCAATGGCCGGTACAGAAGTGGCCGGTACAGAAGTGGCCGGTACAGAAGTGGCCGGCGCCATCCTCAGCCCCGATCCCCTCTCTGAGGACGTGGCTCTTGCCGCCGTCGAAAGCGCCACAGCGGGTGCCGTTGTCAGCTTCCGGGGCGTGGTCCGGAACCACGACGGCGGCAAGGCCGTGGAGCGGCTGTGCTACACCGCCCATCCCACCGCCCAGAAAGCGATAGCGGAGGTCGCGGCTGCCGTCCTCGCCGAACACTCGGGGGAAGCCGGCCAGCCTGTCGGAATCTGGGTGGCCCACCGGGTTGGGACGCTGCGCATCGGCGACCTGGCCCTGGTGTGCGCCGTATCGGCTGCGCACCGCCGGCAGGCGTTCACCATCTGCTCTGAGCTCGTGGACCGGGTCAAAGCCAGCGTACCCATCTGGAAAGAACAGTTCTTCAGCGACGGCACAGTCGAATGGGTTGGCGCCGAAGGCGCTGGCGCAGCCGCGCTCTCCGACGCCGAAGCCGCCATCAAGATCGGCTAACCACACCCGGCAACGACAGGGAACCCCGCCGGTTGAGCCTGTCGAAACCTCAGTTCACGGATGCTGCGAGTAGGACAATGACGGCCGCGCGTCCGTCGCAGTCTAGGATCAGACTTGTGAAGCAGGCGGGACAACGCAGAGTCTGACCCCTGGTCACGGCGACAAAACGGGAGCACCTCTGATGGCTGCAAGAGACGAAACAGGGACTGATAGGGATCCGGACGCCCAAGGCGGAGGCGTTCAGTCAGTCGACCGTGCGCTCCAGATCCTGGAGATCCTCGCCAGGGACGGACACGCAGGCGTTAGTGATATTGCTGAAGAGATGGGGGTTCACAAGTCCACCGCCTCGCGGTTGCTCGGATCCCTCGTGTCCAGGGAGATCGTGCGGCAAAACAGCGATCGAGGCAAGTATCAGCTGGGCTTTGGCATCCTGCGCCTAGCCAGCTCCATTCCCGGCCGGCTGAGCCTGGTCCACGAAGCGCGTCCGGTCCTGGAGAGCCTTGCAGACCAATACAAGGAAACGGTCAACCTCGCCGTCCTGCGTTCCAACTACGCGGTGAACGTGGACCAGGCCATGGGCCCGTCAACGCTGGCCACCTACGACTGGGTGGGCAGTCTCACGCCCCTCCATGCCACGTCCAGCGGGAAAGTACTGCTGGCAGCACTGCCGGTGGAAGAACGGGCCCGGATCCTCAAGAAGGTGGGCCTTCCCGCCCGCACCCCGCGCACCATCACGGACCGGGATACTTTGGAGAACCAGCTCCTCGACGTTTCCCGCGACGGCTACGCAGTTGTTCACGAGGAATTCGAGATCGGACTGAACGCCGTTGCAGTGCCCATCTATAACCACTTCGGGACGGTCATCGGGGCCGTCAGCATCTCCGGCCCCGCCTTCCGCTTCGACCCGGAAAACACTCCAGGTCTGATCCAGGGCCTCCAGGACGCCGGCCTGAGCATCAGCGGAAAGATGGGCTACACGCGGCGATGACCCCGGACCGGGGTCCGGGGTCATCGCGGGTGTTTGGTTCTGCCGTTAGTGGCCGGTGCTTTTAGGAGGCCGGGGCTGCTGGGGTTTCTTTGCGTTCGAGGGTTTCGGCGCGTTCCTCCAGCGGCGGGGTGTTCTCGGTGATGCCCAGCAGTGCCTCTCCTGAGAGCGGGACGTCGCCGACCTTTTCCTGGACCCAGTCGTGGAAAGCACCGATGTGGTGTTCGCTGGGGACGAGGACGCCGCCCTTGGAGTACACCTTGGAGGCCATGCCGGGCTGGCAGCGTTCGCACGCGTCGAAGTCCTGCATGTTCACCCGGTGGAACAGCTCCACGGAGGCGGTGACGTCCTTGCCGGACTCCACCACCGAGGGCAGGTACAGCCAGTCGCATTCGACGATCGTGTGATCCGCCGACATCGGGAACATCCGGTGGATGATCACGTGGTCCGGGACCAGGTTCACGAACACGGTCGGCTTGATCGTGATCGCGTAATACCGCCGGTCCTGGTCCTCAGCCACGCCCGGAATCAGGTCCAGGCCCTCGGACCCGTCCACCGTGAAGCCCTTGATGTCCTCACCGAACTCCGCCCCGTGGCCCACGAAGTACTGCGCGGCCAGGCCGTCGGCGAACTCCGGCAGGACCTCGGTCAGCTCCGGGTGGATCGTGGCGCAGTGGTAGCACTCCATGAAGTTCTCAATGATGAGCTTCCAGTTCGCCTTCACGTCATACCGGATCCGCCGGCCCAGCGACAGATTCGCCACGTCATAGCCATCGATCGCGTGCACACTGCCCAGGCGTTCCTCGATCGCGCCCATCACTTCCTCTTCGAAGGACGGCGGTTCCTCGGCCAGACAGACCCAGACGTAGCCCAGGTACTCGCGGATGTGGACCTTGGCCAGGCCGTACTCGTCACGGTCGATGTCCGGCATCTTGGTCAGGTTCGGGGCCGCGATCAGCTTGCCCTCAAAGTCATAGGTCCAGGCGTGGTACGGGCACTGGAAGTTGCGGGCCGCTTCGCCCTTTTCCTCCATGCACAGCTTCACGCCGCGGTGCCGGCAAACGTTGTAAAACGCCCGGATCTGGCCCTTGCGGGTCCGCGAGATCAGCACGCTCTCCCGGCCCACCTGCACCGTCTGCCACGCCCCGGGCTTGTCCAGATCCGCCGAACGGATCGCGCAGAACCACATCTGCTCGAAAATCCGTTCCTGCTCCGCCCGGAAAATAGCCGGATCCGTATACAAAGAACCGCCCAGGGTCGGAATCAGACTCGGCGTGGTTACCTCAACAGACAATTTTGTTCTCCTATTCCAAAGACACAAAAAACAACTAAAACAAGAAGGAAAATTGGGGCTAGAGCCCCACGGCGGCACCGGCAAGGGCGGGTACGTCCGCCGGCGTCGAGACTTCGGGCACGACGGCGGCTGCCGGCTTGGGGGCCGACGCCGCGAGGCTCCTCCGCCACTTGGTGAACAGCCGTGGCTGGTTCATGCCCAAAACGGCTACGGGAACGTCCTCCCGGTAGTACACGGCCAGCAGGCTGTGCTCGGCAGCATCCCCCGCGTCGACGTCCAGGCGGTCGTAACCGGCTGAGTGGCCAGCGAACTGGATCTTCACACCATGCTGGTCCGACCAGAAATACGGCGGCTTCAACGGCTGCGCCGGGGCGTGGCTATCCAGCAGCGCCTGCACCGCCAGCGCCGCCCGCTCCAGGGCCCCCGTCCAATGCTCCACCCGGCGGTGCTTATCCACCGCGGCATCAAACCACGCAGCGCAATCCCCCACCGCCACAATGCCCGGAACGTTAGTCCGCCCCATCGCATCGCACAACACACCACCGTCGACGTCCACCCCCGAACCGGCGAGCCATTCGACGTTGGGTTCGGCACCGATGCCGACCACCACAACGTCCGCAGCCACGAACGTCCCGTCAGCCAGCCGAAGGCCGGTCACGTTTCCTTCGCCTGCGTAGAAGTCTTCAATAACTGCCGAGGAGATGATCCGGACACCTTTGGCGGTGTGCAGGCCCGCCACCACCGACCCCATCTCCATGCCCAGCTGGGCTGCAAAGGGCACCGGCTTGGTGTCAACGAGGGTAACGTCCATGCCACGTGAGGCGGCCGAAGAAGCAACCTCGGCGCCGACGAAGCCGGCCCCGATGACGGCCATTTTGCTTCCCGGCACCAGTTCCGGCGCCAGGCTCTGCGCATCGGCGAGGGTGCGCAGGGAAAAGACGTTGCTCAAGCCGGCCAGTGCCGGCAGCTGACGGGCCCGTGCGCCGGTGGCGATCACGATGCCATCGGCCTGGACAACCTGGCCGTTGGCCAGACCAATAATTTTCGAAGACGCGTCCAGGGACACGGCACGTGAACCCAGCAGCCATTCGGCGTCGAGGTCGTCACCGTCGGTTTCCAGGGACAGATCCTCGGCCGTGATCGACCCCAGCAGGAAGTCCTTGGAGAGCGGCGGCCTGTCATACGGGCGGTGCTCTTCATCGCCGATGATGACGAGCCGTCCGGTGAAGCCTTGGGCGCGGGCTGCCCGCGCGGCGGAAAGACCGGCCAAGGAGGCTCCCACGATTGCAAGTGTCTGCATTTCTCTCACCCTCTTTCAATTGCTTCTTAAGCAACAACAAGCGCTATATGCAACAGAGTGATCTATGCCACGGAACCTGTCAAGGGGCCAGTGACTCATTAAAGAAGAGGTACGTAATTGGACCGCCAGCCCTTGACAAAACAGTGTGAGCGAAAGCACTCTGTTGCATATTACGACGTGTGTTGTTCCATGCGGAACAAAGCAGATTTCAGCCGTCCATACCGTTTAAACGAGAAAAAGAGGTCTACTCATGCACAAGGCATGTCCGCTCAGTGAGCTGGCCCCGGGTGAAGCCCTGCGCCTGAACACCGCGCCGCCCATCGCTGTTTTCCACACCGAAGACGGCGAGCTCTTCGCCATTGATGACACCTGCACCCACCAGGATGCTTCCCTGACCGATGGCTGGGTGGAAGGCTGCGAGGTCGAGTGCCCGTTGCACGCCTCAAAGTTCAATCTTCGGACCGGCAAGGTTGACGCACCGCCGGCCAAGCTGCCCGTCCGTACGCACGAAGTCACCGTCGTGGACGGCGACATCATGGTCATCGAATCCGAGGAGGCGCCCAACCTTCCTCCCGGCCTGACAGTGAACGGCCACGTCTAACGCCAGCACGTCCGGTGGCCAAAGCAGCGCGGCTAGGGCCACCTCCGCAACCGCAGCCTCGTCTGCACGAACCTAGGAGACAACCCTTGTCCACAGTCCTTGAAGGCGTCCCCGCCAGCAGCGCCACAACCACGGCCGGACCCGGGGCCAACGCCCACACCGCAGAGTTCGTCCTGACGCTGGCCTGCCCCGAACGGCCGGGCATCGTCCGCGCCATCACCACATTCTTGGCCGACCGCGGCTTCGACATCGTGGAACACCAGCAGTTCGATGACCACGTCAGCGGCAACCTTTACCTCCGCACGGCCTTCACCCAAAGCGGCGATGCCGGCGATCAGGATCCCTTTGCCAGGCTCGATCAGCGGGACCCTCAGACGGCCGAAAGCCTCAGATCCGAGTTCGCAGCCATCGCCCACGAGTTCGGCATGAACTTCAGCATCCACGATGGCCGTCCCCAGCGGCTCCTGGTCATGGTGTCGAAGTTCGGCCACTGCCTGAACGACCTGATTTTCCGCTGGCGGGCCGGCAGCCTCGGCGCGGAGATCGCCGTCGTGGTTTCCAACCACGAGGACCTGCGCCCCATGGCCGAAGCCGCCGGGCTGCCTTTCATCCACGTTCCCGTCACGGCCGCAACCAAGCCGGAGGCCGAGGCGCGGCTGCTGGAGCTCGTCGCCGAGTACGACGCCGACTTGGTGGTCCTGGCCCGCTACATGCAGGTGCTGTCCAACGACCTGTGCACCAACCTCCGCGGGCGCGCCATCAACATCCACCACTCCTTCTTGCCCGGCTTCAAGGGTGCCAAGCCGTACCACCAGGCCTACGACCGCGGTGTGAAGCTCGTCGGGGCCACGGCGCACTACGTGACGCCGGACCTGGACGAAGGACCCATCATCGAGCAGGAGGTCTTCCGGGTAGACCACAGCCTGGATGCGGACGCCCTGGTGACTGTGGGCCGTGACGCCGAATCGCAGGCCCTGTCCCGGGCGGTCAAGTGGCATTGCCAGCACCGCGTCCTGCTCAACAACACCCGCACCGTCGTATTCCGCTAACGCGAACCAGGAGAAACACTTATGAGCGCATCACCACGCGTCGTCATCATCGGCGCCGGCATCGTCGGCACGAACCTGGCCGACGAGCTGGCCAGCCGGGGCTGGAACAACATCACTGTCGTCGAGCAGGGACCGCTGGAGCTCGCCGGCGGCTCCACCTCCCATGCTCCCGGCCTGGTCTTCCAGACCAACCCGTCCAAGACCATGACGGAATTCGCCAGCTATACGGTGGACAAGCTGCTCTCCCTCAGCGCCGACGGAGTGTCCTGCTTCAACCAGCTGGGCGGGCTCGAACTGGCCACCACGGAGACCCGGCTGAAGGACCTCAAGCGCAAGCTCGGATACGCCACATCTTGGGGCATCGAAGGCCGGATCATCGACCCCGACGAGTGCGAGAAGCACTACCCGCTGCTGAACTCCAGCGCCCTCGGGGACGGCCGCGAAGTCCTCGGCGGCCTCTACGTCCCCACCGACGGACTGGCCTCCGCGGCCCGTGCCGTCCAGCTGCTGATCAGCCGCACCCGCGAAGCCGGCGTCACCTACCTCGGCTCCACCGCCGTGACCGGCATCGAACAGACCGGCGGCAGGGTCACCGGCGTCGAAACGGCCGACGGCGTGATCCCGGCGGACATCGTGGTGTCCTGCGCCGGATTCTGGGGCCGCGAGCTCGGCAAGATGGTGGGCATGAAAGTCCCGTTGCTACCGCTGGCCCACCAGTACGTGAAGACCACGGCGTTGCCGGAACTCAAGGGCCGGAACGAGCTTCCCAACGGCGCCCGCCTGCCCATCCTGCGCTACCAGGACAAGGACCTCTACTACCGCGAGCATGGCGACCGGATCGGCGTCGGCAGCTACGCGCACCGCCCCATGCCGGTGGACATGGCACAGCTTCCCCGCGTCGGCGCCGAAGAGATGTCCGATCACCGCATGCCTTCCCGCATGGACTTCACCATGGAGGACTTCCTGCCCTCCTGGGAGGACAGCAAGGACCTGCTCCCGGCCCTGCGCGGGGCGCAGATCGAGGACGGCTTCAACGGCATCTTCTCCTTCACCCCGGACGGCGGGCCGCTCATGGGCGAGTCCCCCGACCTCGAGGGCTTCTTTGTTGCCGAGGCCGTCTGGGTCACCCACTCCGCCGGCGTGGCCCGGGCCATGGCCGAACTCCTCATCGAGGGCCAGTCCCGGACGGACCTGCACGGCTGTGAGCTCACGCGCTTCGAGAAGGTCCAGACCAGCGACCAGTACGTCAGCGAAACCTCCCAGCAGAATTTCGTGGAGATCTACGACGTGCTGCACCCGCTCCAGCCCAAGGAGTCCCCGCGGGACCTGCGGGTCAGCCCGTTCAACGTCCGGCAGAAGGAGCTGGGGGCGTTCTTCCTGGAGTCCGCCGGCTGGGAGCGCCCGCACTGGTTCGAGGCCAACGCCGGCCTCCTCGACGAACTTCCGGCCGAGTGGCAGGCGCCGGAGCGGGACGAGTGGTCCGCGATGTTTTCCTCCCCCATCTCGGCGGCCGAAGCGTGGAAGACGCGCACCGCCGTCGGGCTCTATGACATGACGCCGCTGAAGCGGCTGGCGGTGACGGGTCCCGGCGCCGAGGCACTGCTGCAGCGGCTCAGCACCGGAAACATCACCAAGAAGCCCGGCGCCGTCACGTATTGCCTGCTGCTGGAGCACGACGGCGGCATCCGCAGCGACGTGACCGTTGCCCGTCTCGCGGAGGAACAGTTCCAGCTCGGCGTGAACAGCAACGTGGACTTCGACTACCTGCGTGTTGAGGCCAGGAAGCAGTCGGCCGCGGACCCGGCCCGGTGGGCGCATGTCACCGACATCACCGGCAGCACGTGCTGCATCGGCCTGTGGGGGCCTCTGGCACGTGAAGTGATCGGCAAGGTCAGCACCGACGACCTGTCCAACGACGGCCTGAAGTACTTCCGGACCAAGGAGATTTCGGTGGGCGGCATCCCGGTCACGGCCATGCGGCTCTCCTACGTCGGCGAGCTGGGCTGGGAGCTGTACACCACGTCGGAGTACGGGCTGAAGCTCTGGGACCTGCTGTTCGAGGCCGGCCGGGAGCACGGCATCGTCGCCGCCGGGCGCGGCGCGTTCAACAGCATGCGGCTCGAGAAGGGCTATCGGCTGTGGGGCACGGACATGACCTCGCAGCACCACCCCTACGAGGCCGGCCTGGGTTTCTCCGTGGCCAAGGACAAGGTGGGCTTCGTGGGCTGTGAGGCGCTGGCCGCACGCAAGGAACAGCCCGCAACCCGGGCACTGCGGTGCCTGACCGTGGACGACGGCACCTCCATGGTCCTGGGCAAGGAGCCGGTGTACGTCAACGGCGAGGCCGCCGGCTACGTCACGAGCGCCGCCTACGGCTACACGGTGCGTAAGCCGATCGCCTACGCCTGGCTGCCTGCCGCCGTAGGGATCGGTGACTCCGTGGAAATCGAGTACTTCGGCAAGCGCATCGCGGCGACCGTCACGGCCGAGCCGCTGTTTGACCCGGGGATGGAGCGGCTGCGCGGCTGACGGCCATGCGGCCGTCCTGACCCTCTTTGGCGCCAGAACGACGGCGACACACCGGTGAGTCCGGGGTGTCGCCGTCGTTCTTGGTTAATAGAGGGTCAGGACGGCAGCCGGTAAGTAGCGCAAACGAACACTTTAAGCCCCCGCTGCGGCCGCCTCGGGCCGCTCCGCGGGGTGCGCGGCTTCCTCCCGGGCCGGCACGAACCGGACGAACATCGCTTTGAAGCCGGGGGTGTTGGATTCCCGTGCCACGTTTTCCTTGTGGACCAGGGCGTTGGCCTCGGGGAAGTACGCCGCGGCGCAGCCCTTCGCCGTCGGGTAGGCCACCAGCCGGAACTTGTCCGCCTGCCGGTCCTTCCCCCGGAACGTGCTGACCACGTCCACCAGGTCCCGGTCCTTGAAGCCGAGCTCGGCCAGGTCTTCCGGGTGCACCAGGATCACGCGGCGGCCGCCGGAGATCCCGCGGTACCGGTCATCCAGGCCGTAGAAAGTGGTGTTGTACTGGTCGTGGCTGCGGATGGTCTGGAGGACCAGGTGGCCGTCCGGCGGCGTGAGGTACTCCAAGGGGCTCACCGTGAAGCGGCCCCGGCCGATGTCCGTCTTGAAGGAACGGGTGTCCCGCGGCGGGTTGGGCAGCACAAAGCCGTTCTTCGTCCGGACCCGGGCATTGAAATCCTCGAACCCCGGAAGAACCCGGGAGATATGGTCCCGAACCACGTCGTAGTCCTCGGCCATGGCCTTCCAGTCCACCGGGTGGTCCGGACCGAAGGTTGCCTCGGCCATCCGGGCCACGATCACCGGCTCGGCGAGCAGGTGCTCGGACACCGGCTGGAGCCTGCCCTGAGTCGAGTGGACCACGGACATGGAGTCCTCCACGGACAGGAACTGGGCGCCCTTGGGGTGCTTGTCGTCCTTGTCCGTGCGGCCCAGCGTGGGAAGGATCAGGGACGTGCGCCCGTGCACCACATGGGACCGGTTCGGTTTGGTGGAGATATGGACCGTCAGGCCGATCCGTTGCATGCCGGCTTCCAGGGTCTCCGTGTCCGAGCACGCGAGCGAGAAGTTCCCGCCCATCGACACGAACACGTCCACCTCGTCGCGTTCGAACGCCTCCATGGACTCCACTGCGTCGTACCCGTGGTGGCGGGAGGAAGCAATCCCGAACTCAGTGTCCAGCGCCGCCAGGAGCCATTCCTTCGGCTTTTCCCAGATGCCCATGGTCCGGTCGCCCTGGACGTTCGAGTGTCCGCGGACCGGGCAGGCGCCGGCCCCCGGCTTGCCGAAGTTGCCCTGCAGCAGCAGGACGTTGACCATCTCCTTGATGGTGTCCACCGAATGCGGCTGCTGCGTCACGCCCAGTGCCCAGCATAAGATCGTGGCCTTGGACCGGACGAGCATCCCGGCCACGTCCTCGATCTGCTTGCGGGTCAGGCCCGTGGCCTTCTCGGTCTCCTCCCAGTCCAGCTCCCGGCGGGCGTCGCGGTACGCGTCGAAGCCGTCGGTCACCTCCTCGACGAAGGAAAGGTCGACGACGGTGCCCGGGTTCCGCTCTTCCTCCGCCAGGAGCAGGTGGCCGAGAGCCTGGAACAGCGCCATGTCGCCGCCCACCTTGATCTGCAGGTACTCATCAGCCAGCGGCGTGCCGCCGCCCACCACGCCCGAGACGGTCTGCGGATCCCTGAAGTTGAACAGGCCGGCCTCAGGCAGCGGGTTCACCGCCACCACCTTGCCGCCCTTGTCCTTGCACTCCTTCAGCGCCGACAGCATCCTGGGATGGTTGGTTCCCGGGTTCTGCCCGACCACAAAGATCAGCTCGGCATCGTGGATGTCATCCAGCGAAACGGTCCCCTTGCCGATGCCGATGGTCGGGTTCAGCGCCGAGCCCGAGGACTCATGGCACATGTTCGAACAGTCCGGCAGGTTGTTGGTGCCCAGGGCCCGCGCGAACAGCTGGTACATGAACGCCGTCTCGTTCGCCGTCCGGCCGGACGTGTAGAAGACGCAGCGGTCAGGCGTGCTGGCCCGGATGTGCTCCCCGATGAGCCCGAACGCCTCCGCCCAGGAAATCGGCGAATAGTGCGTCTCACCCTCCCGGATCACCACCGGTTCGCTGATCCGGCCCTGATTGCCCAGCCAGTATTCGGTTTTCCCCGACAGCTCCGCGATGGAATGCGTGGCCCAGAACTCGGCTCCGACCGTCCGCAGGGTGTTCTCCTCGGCCACGGCCTTGGCACCGTTCTCGCAGAACTCAGCCGCCTTGCGCTTCTTGTCCGATTCCGGCCAAGCACAGCCCGGGCAGTCGAAGCCGCCGCGCTGGTTCAGCCGCAGCAGTGACTGCGCCGTCCGGGCCACCCCGGCTTGCGCCACGGCACGCTCCAGCGCAACCATCACCGCCTTGACGCCGGCGGCTTCGGTCTTCGGTTTGTGGACTTCGAGCTCGTCCTCGTTGATGTCCGCGACGGGGGCGGGCTGCTTCCCGAACTTCATTGTTCCAACTTCCTTACCGCTAAATTCCTGCTGGTTCGATCGCACATAAGGCGCGCCAGGCTTCCCTGGCGCGCCTTATTGGGCTGTTTGATACTCAGAAACCCCTGCTTACTGGGATACCTTGGCGAGCGTCTCGCGCTCCGCCCCAATCGTGGTGTTGTCGCCGTGCCCGGTGCGGACCACCGTTTCGGGAGGGAGCGTCAGCAACCGTTCCCGGATCGAGGCGAGGATGGTCGGGTAGTCGCTGTAGGACCTGCCGGTCGCCCCCGGGCCCCCGTTGAACAGCGTGTCCCCGGTGAACACCGTTCCTTCATCCGCCAAGAGAAAGCAGGTGGAGCCGGGCGAGTGGCCCGGGGTGTGGATGGCTGTCAGCGTGGCACCGCCCACCTGGAACTCCTCGCCATCGGCAAGGTCACGGTCCGGCTTCACGTCCGGATAGACCTGTTCCCAGAGCACGAGGTCCTCGGGGTTCAGGTAGATCGGGGCGCCAACGGCCTCCGCCACCTCGCGGGCCGCGCCGATGTGGTCGTTGTGAGCATGGGTGAGCAGGATGGCAAGAACCTTCCGGCCACGGACCTGGCTGATGATGGCTTCTGCGTCGTGCGGGGAGTCGATGATGACGCATTCATCGCCATTGCCGACGATCCAGACGTTGTTGTCCACGTCCCAGGTGCCGCCGTCGAGCGAGAAAGTGCCCGAGGTAACCAGGTTCTCGATGGTGACGCTCATGCGGATGCCCCCGCCTGCAGGATGTCTTCGACGGACTGGACCTCGACCACAGACCGGAGAACCTTGCCGTCGTGCATCTTGGTGAAGGCCTCTTCCACCTGGTCGATGGTGATGCGTTCGGACACGAAGGCGTCCAGGTCGAGGTTGCCCTGCTTGTAGTGCGTCACCAGCATCGGGAAGTCCCGGGAGGGCAGGCAGTCCCCGTACCAAGAGGATTTCAAGGAACCCCCGCGGCCAAAGACGTCCAGCAGCGGCAGCTCGAGCTTCATGTCCGGCGTCGGGACGCCCACCAGCACCACACGGCCGGCCAGGTCCCTCGCGTAAAACGCCTGCTTGTACGTTTCGGGACGTCCGACCGCTTCAATGACGACGTCGGCACCGTTGCCTCCGGTCAGGGCCCGGATGGCCTCGATGGGATCTTCCTTGCTGGAGTCCACTCCGTGGGTGGCGCCCAGCGACCTGGCCATCTCGATCTTGTTGGCGTCGATATCCACGGCAATGATCGTAGTGGCGCCGGCGAGCTTCGCCCCGGCGATGGCTGCGATGCCCACGCCGCCGCAGCCGATCACGGCGACGGATTCGCCGCGCTTGACCTCACCGGTGTTGATGGCGGCGCCGATGCCTGCCATCACACCGCAGCCGAGCAGCCCGACGGCGGCGGGATCGGCGTCGTCGTCCACCTTGGTGCACTGCCCGGCGGCGACGAGCGTCTTTTCGGCGAAGGCACCGATGCCCAGCGCGGGCGAGAGCTCAGTGCCGTCCTCCAGCGTCATCTTCTGGGTGGCGTTGTGCGTGTTGAAGCAGTACTGCGGCTGGCCCTTGGCGCAGGCGCGGCATTCGCCGCACACGGCCCGCCAGTTGAGGATCACGCGGTCGCCGGGAGCCACCTCGGTGACGTCCGGTCCGACGGCGCTGACCACGCCGGTAGCCTCGTGTCCCAGCAGGATGGGGAAATCATCGGTGACTCCGCCCTGCTTGTAGTGGAGGTCGGTGTGGCAGACACCGCACGTGAGGATGTCCACCAGCGCCTCGCCCGGGCCGGGATCCGGCACCAGGATCGTCTCGACCGAGACCGGGGCGTTCTTTTCCTTGGCAATGACTGCCTTTACTTTGTGAACCATGATTCCTGTGTTCCTTTCCTGAGCCCGGGGGACTCTTTGGCAACGGCGCCCGTTGCCAATCTAGCTGACTCGTTCCGGTTCCAAATCTTCGTCCAGCGGCTCGATGCCCTGCTCAGGGCAGCCGTTCACGTCATGCGGACCAGGCGTGGCAACGCCAGGCCTTCCCTGATCGAGACGTCGGCCTGCGCACCATACGGAGTCAGCTGAATTGCGTATTACACAACACGATGCACATAGCGCGTACTGGAAAATATGACAGTCGCCACGCGAGAGTGTCAATAGATTGCTGGGCCTCACCGTCCGGCCGCCATTTGATGACGCCTCGCACGTCTCACGCATATCGCAACCTAGTCTCACTCATTGCAACTAATTGGCCGTCGCTTTGGTGCGCATTTCACCGCGCAAACCGCCGCGATCTGCAGACCAATTTACCGGTCCGAAACAAAAAATCATTGACTGTGTGACAGGTCACGCCTAATCTGGTGCAACAGCGTTGCGCTGATTGCAACTCCAAACACTTTGGTGGACATATGAGTAACGAAACTTCCTCCCCCGCCGCTCTTGCGGGACCAACCAGCCCGGAGTCGAATGACGGGCATGGCAGTACATCGCCCGGACCCGCCACACTGAGCGGTCGCGTGGATCCGGACGGCAGCAGCGGTAACGATGTCAGCGGCGTCAGCAGGGAAACGCGCCGGAAGGTAGTCACGGCCAGCTTCATCGGCAACTTCGTCGAATGGTTCGATTACGCCGTCTACGGCTACCTCGCCGCCACCATCTCTTCGGTCTTCTTCCCGGACGCCGACCGGCAGGCGGCCCTGCTGGCCACCTTCGCCGTCTTCGCGGTCTCGTTCTTCGTCCGCCCCCTTGGCGGATTCTTCTGGGGACACCTCGGCGACCGCCTGGGACGGCGGAAAGCACTGTCGCTTTCCATCGTCATCATGTCCGTGTCGACGTTCTGCATCGCACTGATCCCTGGATACGCCAGCATCGGAGTGATGGCGCCGATCCTTCTCCTCCTGGTCAGGGTCGCCCAGGGCTTCTCCGCCGCCGGGGAATACGCCGGTGCTTCGGCTTTCCTCGTGGAGTACGCACCCGCCAATAAGCGCGGCCTCTACGCCGCCGTCGTTCCAGCCAGCACCGCGGCCGGCCTGCTGCTCGGTTCCCTGATCGCGGCGCTCCTCAGCACCGTCCTCACCCCCGAGCAGCTGCATGAGTGGGGCTGGCGGCTGCCATTCCTGCTCGCCGCGCCCATGGGCCTGATAGGCCGCTATATCCGCACCAAGCTCGAAGACACCCCTGCCTTCCAGGCCCTGGCTGCCGAGGACCACACAGTCAAAACACCGGTCTTCGCGATGTTCCGGACGTACCGCAAGCAGCTCATCATCGCCACCGGCGCTGTCCTGCTCAACGCCGTGGGGTTCTACGTGATCCTCAGCTACATGCCCACGTATCTGTCGGAGGAACTCGGCTTCGGTGCGGCCGAATCGTTCCTGGCCACCACCATCGCCCTGGCCAGCTACATCGGCTTCATCTTCCTGACTGGCATCGCTTCGGACAAGTTCGGCCGAAAGCGCATGCTGATCACCGCTTCCCTGCTCTTTATCGTGCTGACGGTCCCGGCTTTCATGCTCCTGGACACCGGAAATTTCCTGGTCATTGTCCTGGTCCAGATCCTGCTTGGCGGCATGCTGACGCTCAACGACGGCACACTTCCAAGCTTCCTGGCGGAGCTGTTCCCCACCCGCGTCCGTTACAGCGGATTCGCCGTCAGCTTCAATCTCTCCAACGCTCTGTTCGGCGGTACGGCACCGTTCATGGCCACGCTGCTCATCGGCCTCACCCAGAGCAAGGTGGCCCCGGGCTGGTACCTGGTGGCAGCATCCGTCGTCTCCCTGACCGCCGTCCTGTTCGCCACCGAGACGTCCAAGAAACCGCTCCGGCAGGAGTGAACCGCATGTCCGGGACCCTTGCACCCCAGCCCGCCTCCGGCGGGGCACACCTCAAACTTTCCTCACTCAATTCAGCACTAAAGAAAGGTACAAACCCATGACCACCATCGAAACCGAGGCCGTCAACGATGTCGCCAAGCTGGACCGCCTGAAGGTCCTCAACAATGGCGAAAAAGTAAGGCTGACATTCTCCGACGCGGAGTTCGAACGCCGCCTGGCCGGCCTGCGCCGCATCATGGCTGAGAAGGAACTGGACGCCGTCGTCCTGACCAGTTACCACTCGATCAAGTACTACTCCGATTTCCTCTTCACCTACTTCGGCCGGTCCTACGCCATGGTGGTTACCAAGGACGACACCGTCACCGTCACCGCGAACATCGACGCCGGGATGCCGTGGCGCCGCAGCTACGGCGACAACCTCGTCTACACGGACTGGCGCCGCGACAACTACATCCACGCCATCCAGGAAGTGCTGCGCAGCCGCGGCATCAACGCCCGCCGGATCGGCGTCGAGGACGACTCGCTGCCGCTGGACAACCGCAACAAGATCCAGGCCGCCTTCGCATCCGCAACCCTGGTGGACGTGGCCCATGCGGCCATGCGCCAGCGGATGATCAAGTCCGCCGAGGAGATCGAGGTGATCAAGCACGGCGCACGCATCGGCGACCTCGGCGGCGAAGCCATCCGCAACGCCATCACGGCCGGCATCACCGAGTACGAGGTGGCGCTGATCGGAACCGAGGCCATGGTCCACGAAATCGCCCGGACCTTCCCGGACTCCGAGATCCGCGACACCTGGGTGTGGTTCCAGTCCGGCATCAACACGGACGGCGCACACAACTGGGCCACCACCCGCAAGATCCAGGAACACGACATCCTGTCGCTGAACTGCTTCCCCATGACCTCCGGCTACTACACCGCACTGGAGCGCACCCTGTTCTACGGCGAACCGGATGCCCGCTCGCTGGAACTGTGGAACATCAACGTGGAAGTCCACAAGCGCGGCCTCGAACTCATCAAGCCCGGCGCCGTCTGCAAGGACATCGCTGCCGAACTGAACGAGATCTACGTGGGCCACGGCCTCCTGGCCAACCGCACCTTCGGCTACGGGCACTCCTTCGGCGTCCTCAGCCACTACTACGGCCGGGAAGCCGGGCTGGAGCTCCGCGAGGATATCGACACGGTACTGGAACCCGGCATGGTGGTTTCAATGGAGCCCATGATCACGGTCCTGGACGGCCAGCCCGGAGCCGGCGGCTACCGCGAACACGACATCCTCGTGGTCGGCGAGGACGGCGCCGAGAACATCACCAAGTTCCCGTTCGGCCCGGAATACAACATCGTGGGGGCATAACAGCACCACATCAGCCTTCACCGGAAAGCGGCGCCACGTCCTGCGTGGCGTCGCTTTCCGGCTCACATACGGAATGATGGTGGACACCATGACCTCTGCAGAAGCTCCCGAAACCAGCGGCAACGGTGACACCAAGGGCACGTCGGTCATCGTCAACGCCATCGCCGTGCTGCGAAGTTTTACGGCGGACGAGCCGCTGCTCGGCGTCACCGAGATCGCCAACCGCGTTGGCCTGCACAAGAGCACCGTTTCCCGCATCCTGGCCACATTCGAGCAGGAACACTTGGTGGAGCGCGATCCGGAGACCCGCAGGTTCCGCCTGGGCCTGGGCCTCATCGCCGTCGCCGGGCCGCTGCTGGCCGAACTCGAAGAGCGCCGTGTGGCATACCCTGTCCTGCGCGAACTCGCCGAACAGACCGGCGAAACCAGTGCCCTGATGGTCTGGAGCGGCTCCGATTCGATGTGCGTGGAGCAGATCGCCAGCCATCACCAGATCAAGCACACCACCCCGCTGGGCGCCCGCTATAACGATGCCCTGAGTGCCTCTGTACAGGTCTTCCTCGCCGCGGAGTCCCCCGACCGCGTCCGTACTTTGCTGCGCAGCGGAGCGATCACTTACCCGGGCCTGGACGACACCAGCCTCGAGGCCTATCTGATCCGGCTGGGCGACGTCGCCCGGCGCGGCTGGGCCGTTAACTACGGTGAATCCTCGCTTGATGAAGTGGGCGTCGCGGCCCCTGTCTACGATCACCGCGGCGATATTGTGGCGGCGGTGCTCATCCCGGCGCCCCGCTTCCGCGTCTCTCCGGACACACTGCAGAGCCTCGCTGAATCGTGCTCTGCCGCTGCCGGGCGCGTAACCTCGCGGCTTGGCGGAGCTTCCCCGCAATAGCCGTCACACCACAGCCGGCATCACGGCCCTGCCGCCGCTCTGAACGTCACGCACGCGTCCAGGCCGGTGATTCCCCCGGACTCGTTCGGGGCGGTGTTGGCCCCGGGATCCCGCGGGGCCAGCGAAGCAACGGCTCCGCTGGCCTCGGCCAGCTGCTGTACGATTGCCAGCCCCAGCCCCGTTCCCTCGGAGCTGCCCGGCCCGCGCCAGAACCTGTTGAACGCCCGCTGGCTGTCCTCGGCGGAGAGTCCGGGACCTTCGTCGATAACGTGGAGCTCCACCATTCCGTCACTCTCAGGATGTGAAACCACCAGTCTGATTAGCGAACCCGGCGGCGCCACGGCGAGGGCGTTGTCAATGAGGTTGTCGATGATCTGTTCGGCGGCGCCCGGCATGGCCGTGACATTAGCCTCCGGAAGGGCATCCAGGCTGATCCGGACTCCGGTTTCTTCGGCGAGCGCCTCCCACTGCTCCAGCCGGTTCCAGGCGACGGCACTCAGATCCACGGTGGCACGTGCCACGTCCCGGCTGTCCGCCCGGCTGAGGAGCAGCAGCCCGTCGATGATCCGCTGAAGCCGGTACGTTTCCTCCAGGGAGCCGGCCACCATGACCCGGGCATTGTCCGGGTCGCTGCCGAGGGAGTCAACGGCGTTCTCCAGCCGCAGCCTCAGTCCGGTCAGAGGGGTGCGAAGCTGATGGGAGGCGTCACTGGCAAAGCCCTTCTGCTGCTGGAGCAGGTGTTCCAGCCTGTCTGCCATGCGATTGAACGACCCCGCAAGGGCACGGAGTTCCGGGGCGCCCTCGTCCTCTTCGGTCCGGGCTGAAAGGTCGCCCTCGGCAAGCCGCTCCGTGGCTTTCTGCAACCTGTTGATCCTCCTTGTGACGGCGCCGGCCATGAGGTAGGCCAGCAGGCCGGCCAGCAGCACGGTTGTGGCCGCCACGGTCCACAGCACCGTGAGCTGGCCGGACACCCGGTCGGTCACCTCCGATGCGGGGTAGGTCAGGCGGACCGCACCAGTAATTTTTTCGCCGCTGAGGACTGGAACGGTGACGTACACCAGGTCAAAGCCCAGCGTGTCGGAGTGCCGCTGACCCGACGTGATCTGGCCGCTCAGGGCCGCTGCGATTTCGGGGCGTGAGACATAGGAGGATCCGGTGGCAGACTGATCGTCGTCGGACGTTGCAACCGCGGTCCCGGCAGGATTCACGATCACCACCCTGGCCCCGCTAGCCTGGCCGTAATTGCGGACGGCGTCCGCCACGCCGGCGGGCGCCCCGGTGCCGGCTTCAAGCAGCTGCCTGGCTCTTCCGCCGAGCAGAAAGGCATCCCGCTCCAGGGACGTGGTGAGGCGGTCACGTTCGACGCGGACCAGGTAGTTCCCCAGCGGGATGTCCTGGACCAGCACCACCAGCAAGGTGATCACCATGAAGGCGGAGATCAGCCGCCACCTCATCCCGGGACGTCCAGCCTGAATCCCACCCCGCGCACGGCTTCGATCCAGCGCGGGTCCCCGAGCTTCTTCCTGATCGCGGCCACATGCGCATCCAGCGTCTTTGTGGTGCCGTACCAGTTGCCGTCCCAAACGGCCCGAAGGATGTCGCTACGCGGGCACACCGCCCCCGGGTCTTCCGCCAGGTAGTACAGGAGCTCGAATTCCTTGACGGTCAGGTGGATTTCCATGCCGTCCACGAGCACGCGGCGCGAACGTTGGTCAATGCTGAGCGTGCCGATTTGCCTGGCACTCCCGCCAGCGGCCTGGCCCTCCCCTGCGTGGTCATCGGAGCGCCGTGCCACCGCCCGGATCCTGGCAATGAGTTCCCGCATGCCGAACGGCTTCACGAGGTAATCATCCGCGCCGAGTTCCAGAGCCAGCACTCTGTCTATCTCCTCGTCCCGCGCGCTGACCACAATGATCGGCGTCAGGGTCAGCGCGCGGATTTCGCGGCACACGTCGGTGCCGTCCATGTCCGGCAATCCAAGGTCAAGGAGTATGAAGTCAGGGCCCGAGTCGCGTACTGCGGCGAGGGCCGTCTTTCCGTCTGCAACGTGTCTGGTCTGGAATCCGGCGCGGACCAGTCCTTCAAGGACGCCGGCGGCAACCGATTCATCATCTTCAACAACCAGGATCTGCATACCTGATTATGTTCCCGCTGGGCCGAAACCGCTGGGGATACACACGGAACAGGGGGATTGCGGCACCATTCTTGGACAACTCTTGGATTTCCGAGGCACCAGCGACGATCGGACCGCGCCGCCCTCGCCGAGTTCATGCTGGGTTCTTTAAACGCCAAGCGCAGCCATGATCGGTGCGGAGGAAATGTGACCCGCAGCCACCACCGGCCGTGCGGTACTCTCTTGACACCGGCGCTTCCGGTCGGCTTCACTATTACGTATGCTGAAATAACAGTTCCATGATGCGGAAACCGCCAGCAGTTCGTCTCGGTTTCRCCGGAAGAAGACCCGGCTCTCCGCATAGCCGTCACCATGGATGCCAGCACCTGCACGAGGGATCACCAAGCATGAAGCTTGCCGAATTCAACGAAGCCGACCGCGCCGACGCCAGCGCGGCCCTCCGGCCCTGCATCGACATCCAGCGCTGGGTGGACCAGATCGCCGACGCCCGGCCCTTCGCCACCGGCGAGGCGCTGCTCGGCTTCGCCCGCCGGGCCGCCGCCCCGTTCACCGCGGAGGAAGTAGAAGCCGCCATGGCGCACCACCCGCGGATCGGGGAACGCCCGACGGCGGCGACCGCCGAGGCGTCCATGTCGCGTTCCGAACAGTCCGGCGTCGACCCCGCGGACACGGCGGTCACGGAGGCTCTGGCGGCCGGCAACCGCGCCTATGAGGAAAAGTTCGGCCGCGTCTTCCTGATCCGCGCCGCCGGCCGTACGGCTCCCGAAATCCTGGCCGCGCTGAACGAGCGCCTGGCCAACACCCCCGATCAAGAAGACGTCATTGTGGCCCGGCAGTTGCGCGAAATCGCCCTGCTGCGGCTCGAAGGAGTGATCAGCGAATGAGCGGTTCCCACGTCACCACCCACATCCTGGACACCGGTGCCGGCCGCCCGGCGGCGGGCGTCGCCGTCGTGCTTTATGCGAACGACGGCGGCAGCTGGACTCAGCTGGCAAACGGCACCACCGATGCCGACGGCCGCGCCAAGGACCTCGGCCCCGCGGAGCTGGCACCGGGCAACTACCGGCTCAACTTCGCCACGGGCGCCTACTACGCGGGGCAGGGCACGGCCACGTTCTTTCCCGAGGTGGACCTCATCTTCGAGGTGACCGGGACGGAGCACTACCATGTGCCGCTGCTCCTGAGCCCGTTCGCCTACTCGACCTACCGCGGCAGCTGAAAGGGACAACCATGCGGCTGATGCGCATTGGCACGGCGGGAAACGAGATCCCCGTAATCATCGACGACGAAGGCCAGGCGTACGACCTGCGTCCCGTCACTGCAGACATCGACGGCGGCTTCCTCCAGACGTGGGCCGGACAGCTGGACGAGCTCGACCTGACAGGACTCCCGCGCGTAGCCATGGAGGGAAAGCGGATCGGCGCGCCGATCGCCCGTCCTGGTGCGGTGATCGGCGTCGGCCTGAACTATGCGGCGCACGCGGCCGAATCCGGCCTTCCGCTGCCGGAGCGGCCCATCATCTTCTTCAAGCACCCCAACACCGTGGTGGGACCCAACGACGACGTCGTGATCCCTCCCGGCGCACAGCGCGTGGACTGGGAGGTGGAGCTGGGCGTCGTGATCGGCCAGCAGGCCAGCTACCTGAAGTCCGACACCGAGGCTGCCGCCTGCATCGCGGGATTCGTGCTGTCCAACGACGTCTCCGAGCGCGAGTACCAGCTGGAACACTCCGGACCGCAGTGGTCGCTGGGGAAGTCCTGCCCCACCTTCAACCCGGTAGGCCCGTGGCTGGTGCCGGCCACCGCCGCCAACGCCGGCGCCATCGAACTGGCGTCATGGGTCAACGGTGAACCGCGCCAGAAAAGTTCGACGCAGGACATGGTCTTCGGGCCCGCCGAGCTGGTCCGCCGCCTTTCGCAGTACATGGTGCTCGAACCCGGCGACCTCATCACCACAGGCACCCCGGCCGGCGTTGCCCTGTCCGGCCGGTTCCCGTACCTCAGGGCCGGAGACATCATGCGGATGTCCGGCGGAGGGCTGCTCGGCGAACAGCGGCAGCGGCTCGTCGACGCGGCGGCTCCGGCCTGATCCCTTGCGGTTTTCTGGCGGCCGCCCGGTACCGGCGTCAAACCCGGCTCCGGTACCGGGCTCCCGATGACAGTAGGCTAGAGGGCATGGCTTCTGACCACCCCACCCCTGAACGGCGCGAAATCACTGTACGTCGCGCGCCAAAGTACGTCCCGTTCCTGATCCTGGGCGGACTCCTGGGCATCGCCGTGGCGGCAATCATCGCCTACGCGCTTCCCGGCGACGCCAGCTACGACCCCGGCTCCGTCTTCGGCTTCTTCATGGTGATGTGTGCGGCCGGCGGTGTGATTCTCGGCGCAATTGCTGCGCTTATCCTGGACCGGCTGAGCGTCAGGCGCACGCAGCAGGCAGTCGTCGAAGCCGTACCGGAAGCCGTTGCCGACGCCGAACAGGCCGCGACGGAGACGGAACAGCCCCCAGCGCAGGAGCAACCGCGGGACAACGGCAGCGAACCCGGCCTCCGGTCATAAACCGGCCGCCGGAAGTTCCTTACCTGATGACGTGAGATAATCGACCAGTGGCACGCGGCGATGGAAAACTTTCTCATGATCTTCTCCCTGGCGAAAAAGGCCCTCAGGACGCTTGCGGCGTCTTCGGGGTTTGGGCACCAGGTGAAGAAGTAGCAAAACTCACCTATTACGGGCTGTATGCATTGCAGCACCGCGGTCAGGAGTCCGCTGGTATAGCCACCAGCGACGGCAAGCGGATAAACGTCTACAAGGACATGGGCCTCGTGTCCCAGGTCTTCGACGAGACGACGCTGAACACCCTGACCGGGCACCTGGCTGTGGGCCACTGCCGCTACTCCACCACCGGAGCCAGCCACTGGGCCAACGCCCAGCCCACCCTCGGCGCCACCGCAACCGGCACTGTTGCCCTGGCGCACAACGGCAACCTGACCAACACCGCCGAACTCAACGCCATGATCACGGAACGCAACGGCGGCCAGCTCAGCGGCGAAATGAAGCAGGGCAACACCTCTGACACCGCCCTGGTCACCGCACTCCTCGAAGGCGAAGAGGGCAAAACCCTCGAACAGACCGCCATCGAACTGCTCCCCAAGATCCGGGGCGGCTTCTGTTTCGTCTTCATGGACGAAGGCACCCTGTACGCCGCCCGCGACACCTTCGGCATCCGCCCGCTGGTCCTCGGCCGGCTGGAGCGCGGCTGGGTGGTTGCCTCCGAGCAGTCCGCCCTCGCCACCGTCGGCGCCAGCTTCATCCGCGAGATCGAACCCGGCGAATTCATCGCCATCGATGAGCAGGGCGTGCGGTCCCAGCGCTTCGCAGAGCCGACGCCGGCCGGTTGCGTTTTCGAATACGTCTACCTCGCGCGCCCCGACGCTGCGATCGCCGGACGCTCCGTGTACGAATCCCGCGTGGAAATGGGCCGCCAGCTGGCCCGCGAAAACACCCAGGAAGCGGACATCGTCATTCCGGTCCCGGAATCCGGCACTCCCGCGGCTGTGGGCTACGCCGAAGAATCCGGCATCCCGTTCGCGCACGGCTTCGTCAAAAACTCCTACGTGGGCCGCACGTTCATCCAGCCTTCGCAGACCCTGCGCCAGCTGGGCATCCGGCTCAAGCTCAACGCCCTCGAGTCCGTGATCCGCGGCAAGCGCGTTGTGGTGGTGGATGACTCGATCGTCCGCGGCAACACCCAACGCGCGATCGTCCGGATGCTTCGCGAGGCCGGGGCCGCGTCCGTGCATGTGAAGATCTCCTCCCCGCCCGTGCAGTGGCCCTGCTTCTACGGCATAGACTTCGCCTCCCGTGCAGAGCTGATCGCCAACGGCGCCACCATCGAGGAAATCTCGCAGGCCATCGGCGCCGATTCGCTCGCGTACATTTCCGAAGACGGCATGATCGACGCCACGCGTCAGCCCCGCGAACGTCTCTGCACCGCCTGCTTCACCGGCAAGTACCCCATCGAGCTTCCCGGCGCGGACAAGCTCGGCAAGAACCTGCTGGAGCGCACGGACCTCGGCGGGCTGCCCGCAGCGGGCTCTGCCGCACTCTCCAAGCCCGCGTCCGCAGCCGACGGCAACCCGGACAGCATTCCCGTCACCGAAGACCCTGCGGAGAAGCCCGGCGCAACGGGCTGTGATCCCGGACCGGATTCCGAGTTTGAGAACCTGCTGACCGAGGCCGACCGCGTGCCTGATGTCCACCACGACGCTGCCCCCGTCGGCGCTGACAAGAAAGAGTCCGTATGACTTCCGCCTCTCCCACTGCTGACATGAACGCTGCCCAGAACCGTTTGGCACAGAACAACGCCGGCATCACGTACGCGTCCGCCGGCGTCGACGTCGAAGCGGGCGACCGCGCCGTCGAACTCATGAAGGACGCCGTCAAGGCGACCCACAACGCGTCGGTGATTGGCGGCGTCGGCGGTTTTGCCGGGCTGTACGACGTCTCGAAGCTTCTCACCTACAAGCGCCCGCTATTGGCCACGTCCACGGACGGTGTGGGCACAAAGGTGGCCATCGCCCAGGCCATGGACATCCACGACACCATCGGCTTCGACCTCGTGGGCATGGTGGTTGACGACATCGTGGTGGTGGGCGCCGAACCGCTCTACATGACCGATTACATCGCCTGCGGCAAGGTGGTCCCGGAGCGCATCGCGGACATCGTCCGCGGCATCGCGGCGGCCTGTTCCGTCGCCGGCACCGCCCTCGTGGGCGGCGAAACCGCCGAGCACCCTGGCCTGCTGGGCGAGCACGAATACGACGTTGCGGGCGCTGCCACCGGCGTGGTCGAGGCCGACGCCCTCCTGGGCCCGGATCGGGTCCGCGCCGGCGATGTGGTGATCGGCATGGCCTCCTCCGGCCTGCACTCCAACGGCTACTCCCTGGTCCGCCGCGTCATCAACCACGCCGGCTGGGCCCTGGACCGCCAAGTCTCCGAACTCGGCCGCACGCTGGGTGAGGAACTGCTGGAGCCCACCCGCGTCTACGCCGCTGACTGCCTGGACCTCGCCCGCGCCTTCCCGGTGACCACTGACACTGCCACAGGCCGCGGAGCCGTGCACGGCTTCAGCCACGTCACCGGCGGCGGCCTCGCAGCCAACCTGGCCCGCGTCCTGCCCCTGGGTCTGGTGGCCACGGTGGACCGCGCCACGTGGGAACTGCCGGCCATCTTCAAGCTGGTCTCCGAACTCGGCCGCGTACCCCTCGCAGACCTCGAGCGCACGCTCAACCTCGGCGTGGGCATGGTGGCGATCGTCTCCGCCGACGTCGCCGACGCCGCTGTGGCCCGCCTGAACGAGCGAGGCCTGCCGTCCTGGATCATGGGCACGGTCAGCGCGGACTCCGACTCCATCCTCAAGACCGGTCCGGACTACGTCCAGGGCGCCAAGGGCGTTGACGGCGGCGCCGTCCGCATGGTCAACACCTACGCCTAAAGTCGTCATCGAGTGCTCCATAACTGCCGTTTAGAAGGTTCATAACGGCAGTTACGGAGCACTCGATGCGTTTTTAAACCTCAAGGACGCTGAACACTCCGCCCTGCGGATCCTTCAGCGTGGCGATGGTTCCGGCGTCCTCATCGAACTCCGGCTCCACGAGAACCTCCGCACCGGCAGCCACGGCCGCCAGCACGGCTTCCTTGACGCTGGAGACACCGAAGTAGACCTGCCAGCCCAGGCGCGCCCGGGCTTCGGCCCCGTCTGAGTCGGGCGAATCCCCAGCCTCGGAGTGGGCGCTTTCATCTGCCTCGGGCGCCGGGGCGACGCCGGCCACCTCCGCGCCGTCCACCATCAGCGTGGTGTACGTGCCGCCGTCGTCCTGCGGATATTCCGTCACCTCGTGGCCGAACACCTGCTGGAAAAATCCGACGGCGGCCTGCGGCTCGGGCGTGAGAAGTTCGGCCCAGGCGAACGCGCCGGGCTCGTTGTACCGCCCGCTGCCCGTGTGCGTTCCGGCCTGCCAGACGCCGGTGCTGCCGCCGCCGGGCGGCTCCACGAACACCATGACGCCGGTGTCCCCCACTTCCTCGGGGCCGAAGACCACGGTTCCGCCCGCGTGGGGGGATTCCTCGGCCACGGCCTTGGCGTCATCAGCAGCGAAGTAGACGTTCCACTGCGCCGGCGTGCCTTGCTGCTGCGGAGGCTGCGGCGCGACGACTGCCACCAGATCACCGTCCACGAACGCCTGGCCGTAGCTGCGCCCGTCCGGCGTGGGCAGATCCTCGTAACGCCAGCCGAACACCGCCGCATAGAACGACTTCGCGGCCGCCACATCCGGCGTCTGGACGTCGGCCCAACACAACTCGCCTCGTGTGTATCCGTTGCGCTGAACCATGCCGCTTATCCCTTCGTTGGAGAGAAACCTTCTTCAGCCTAGACGTGAACAGGCCCGCCGGTGAAGGCGGAATCCAGAACAGCAAAAAGCCCGCCGGGCACGCCACTAACTGGCATGCCCGGCGGGCTTTGATGATTGCGACGGCACCTGGTCTTTGGAAAGAAGACTTCCAAACGGGGTGCCGGAATTGAACTACGCACACAAACGACGCACACAAGGTGCACGACGGCAGCATGCAGCTGACTGCCTTACGGCAGGTTCAGGCTGTAACGACTAACCGATCCGACGGGAGTCAACCTCGTCGTCGTCGTCTTCCAAATCGTCCGCGTACTTATCCACGTAGGCTGAATAGTCCGGTTCGACCGGTTCATTCGCGAAATGGCTCGTAGCACGACTTCCCGGGCCCGTGAGCTCACGCTGAAGGGCCGAATAGTCAGTGTTCGGGGAGTAGTACTTAATGTCCCGAGCCTGCTTGGTAGCTTTTGCCTTTTGACGGCCGCGCCCCATGGCGTGACCCCCTTTTGTACTTGGACCGGAGGTGGTCACCTTGGCTATCGGTGAGGCCCCGGAATGTTTGGTCAATTTGTCGTATCCCTAGATTACATGCTTTCGGCGGCAACTGCTCGCCACGGGCGCGTCGGCCGGGCCGGTGGAGGGCAACAACCGCCGTAATCAGGGGGTTGCACGGATTTTTTGTTCGATAGAGTCTCATGAACGACTGAAATATCCGGTCTTGGAAAGGGGTGCCGCCCCAAGTGAATGATGACAATCCAGTCCCCGGCGCCGGGCCGCGGGCCATCCCGCCGCCCCCGGCTGCCCCACCCAGAATTGCGCCGCCGCAAACCGCCCCGGAGGATATCTCGCCATATCCCGGAGCCCGGCCGGCCCCGGAGCCAAGGGCCGAACTGAGGCAGAACCTGTTCAAGGCGGCCTTCGTGGTGGCACTGCTCGGAGTGGCCGGCCTGCTCACCTGGACACTGACTTCGCTGCTGGCCACCGCAACGCTGGAGGCCGCGAAACAGCCGGGTGCCTCCAACGGGCAGGCCTCCGCCGCCGCTCCGTCCGCATCGCCGCGCCCCAAGCTCCCACTCAAGGGCGTGAGCCCGCTGGACTTCAGGGTTGGCGACTGTTTCAAGGATTTTGACCCATCAGCAACCGGCGCCACCGTGGTGGCGTGCACCACCGAGCACTCGGCGCAGCTCGTGGCAGCCCACCGCTACCCTGCCGGGGACTCCTACCCCGGCAGGGTAGCGATGAAAGCCAAGGCGCGGGAGGCTTGCCAAGCTGCGGCCCTGACCAGCAAATCCAACGCTTATGTGCTGAGCTACAGGCTTGCCTACCCCAGCAGCGACAGCTGGGGCCAAGGCGACCGCCGCGTCGACTGCTACGTCATCGCGGACGCGGGCAACATCATCAAGGCCAGCCTGCTCCCTTAGTCGCGGGCGGGCGTCCCCTAGGCGCGGGCGGGCGGCGACTAGCCCTTGCGGCGGACCGAAAGGCCGCTTCCGGCGGGAGCGCCGCCACCGGGTCCTGCCATGGCCTCGAGCCCCTCAATGGTGAGTTCGTCGACGTCGGCGGCCGTGTCCACAAGCACAGTGTCGCCGTCCGCGATTCCGCCGGCGAGGATGGCCTTGGCGAGGCGGTCGCCGATCTCGCGCTGGACCAGCCGTCGCAGCGGGCGGGCGCCGTACGCCGGGTCGAAGCCGGACATCGCCAGCCAGGCGCGGGCACTGTCGGTCACTTCGAGCGAGAGCCGCCGCTCGTAAAGCCGGCCGGACAGCTCTGCCACCTGCAGCTCCACGATCCTGGCGAGTTCGTCCACTGTCAGGGGGTCGAACAGCACCACCTCGTCCAGCCGGTTCAGGAACTCCGGCTTGAAGGACGCGTTCACCGTAGCCATCACGGCATTGCGTTTGGCCTCGGCGTCCAGGATGGGGTCCACCAGGAACTGGCTGCCCAGGTTGGACGTCAGCACCAAAATCGCGTTGCGGAAGTCCACGGTGCGGCCCTGGCCGTCGGTGAGGCGGCCGTCGTCGAGCACCTGCAGAAGGATGTCGAAGACCTCCGGGTGCGCCTTTTCAACCTCGTCGAGCAGCACTACGGAATACGGCCGACGGCGGACGGCCTCGGTCAGCTGACCGCCTTCCTCGTAGCCCACGTAGCCGGGGGGCGCCCCCACGAGCCGCGCCACGGAATGCTTCTCGCTGTACTCGGACATGTCGATCCGCACCATGGCGCGTTCGTCGTCGAACAGGAAGTCCGCGAGCGCCTTGGCCAGTTCGGTCTTGCCCACGCCGGTGGGGCCGAGGAACAGGAAGGAGCCGGTGGGGCGGTTCGGATCGCTGATGCCGGCGCGGGCGCGGCGGACGGCGTCGGACACGGCGGCCACGGCCTTGGACTGGCCGATCAGGCGCCTGCCGAGTTCCTCCTCCATGTGGAGCAGCTTCTGGCTTTCACCCTGCAGCATGCGGCCGGCGGGGATGCCGGTCCAGGCCGAGATGACCTCGGCGATGTCGTCAGCAGTGACCTGCTCCGCCACCATCTGACCGGACTTGTCCGTGACGGCGGCCTCGGCTTCTGCGGCGGCGTTCAGTTCGCGCTCCAGCGCCGGAATCTCGCCGTAGAGTACGCGCGAGGCGGTCTCGAGGTCGCCTTCACGCTGGGCCTTGTCCGCGGCGGACCGAAGCTCGTCCAACTTGGCCTTCAGGTCTCCCACGCGGTTCAGGCCTGCCTTCTCCGCCTCCCAGCGGGAGTTCAGGGCGGCGAGTTCCTCTTTCCTGTCCGCCATGTCCGCGCGCAACGCGGCAAGACGCTCCACCGAGGACGCGTCCTTCTCGTTGGCGAGGGCCAGCTCCTCCATGGTGAGCCTGTCCACCTGTCGGCGCAGCTGGTCAATTTCCTCCGGCGCGGAGTCGATCTCCATCCGCAGCCTGGAGGCGGCCTCGTCCACGAGGTCGATGGCCTTGTCCGGCAATTGGCGCCCGGAAATGTACCGGTTGGAAAGCGACGCCGCCGCCACCAGCGCGGAGTCCGCGATGGCCACCTTGTGGTGGGCCTCGTAGCGCTCCTTCAGGCCGCGGAGGATGCCGATTGTGTCATCCACGCTCGGCTCACCCACGTACACCTGCTGGAAGCGGCGCTCCAGAGCGGGGTCCTTTTCGATGTTCTCGCGGTACTCGTCAAGCGTGGTGGCACCGATCAGGCGCAGCTCGCCGCGGGCCAGCATGGGCTTGAGCATGTTGCCGGCGTCCATGGAGCTCTCGCCCGTGGCGCCGGCGCCCACCACGGTGTGGATCTCGTCGATGAACGTAACGATCTGGCCGTCCGAGTTCTTGATTTCCTCCAATACGGCCTTGAGCCGCTCCTCGAACTCGCCGCGGTACTTTGCACCGGCCACCATGGACGCGAGGTCCAGCGCGATGAGGGTCTTGCCGCGCAGGCTTTCCGGCACGTCGCCGGCCACGATCCGTTGGGCCAGGCCCTCGACGACGGCCGTCTTGCCCACGCCGGGTTCGCCGATGATCACGGGGTTGTTCTTGGTGCGCCGGCTCAGCACCTGGATGATGCGCCGTATTTCCGTATCGCGGCCGATCACCGGGTCCAGCTTCCCGGAGCGGGCCATGGCGGTCAGGTCCGTACCGAATTTTTCCAGGGCTTGGAACGTGTTTTCGGGATCAGGGCTGTTGACGGTGCGGTCCCCGCGCACCCCGGGCACCGCGGCGAGCAGCGCTTCGTGGGAGGCGCCGGCGTCGCGCAAAAGCTTTCCGACGCCGTCGCTCCCGGCCGAAAGGCCCAGCAGCAGGTGCTCGGTGGAGACAAACGAGTCCCCGAGCCTGTCCGCCTCGTTCTGCGCGGTCTGGATGGCCTGCAGGGCCGTGCGGGACAGCTGCGCCTGTTGGACGGAGCTTCCCGACGTTGCGGGCAGTTTCTTGATGGCCGTGCTGGCCTGCACGCTGACGGCATCCGCGTCCGTCCCGGTGGCGCGGAGCAGGGCGACGGCGACGCCGTCCCGCTGGTCCATCAGCGCCTTCAGCAAGTGGGCCGGCTCCACCTGGGGATTTCCGGCCGTTGACGCGTTCATGGCTGCCGCAGAGAGAGCCTCCTGGCTCTTGGTGGTGAATTTGGCGTCCAAAGAGAGCTCCTTCCGGGATGCGATTAAGTAAATTGAGTCTAATACGCTCAACTTTGCCAAAAGACGCTGAGAGGTCCAAGTTTGCCCACAGCGAACGGCCCTTTCGGGGCAGATGAACTTCGGGAAAACCATCGCCCTTGAACTGTATCCCTGCCACCGGAATCCCCCTAGGATCGACCCGTGACCAGCGATGATGGTTTCATCAGCACACTCGAGAAGAGGACCTGACATGACGAAGTTTGTTGTTCTTTACAACGCCCCGCAGTCGGCACAAGCGCAAATGGCTGAGAGCACCCCCGAGGCCGCCCAAGAAGGCATGAAGGCCTGGATGGAGTGGGCCCAGCGGGCGGGTGGCGGCATCGTGGACATGGGTAATCCGCTGGGCGCCGGCAAAGAGGTCAGCGCCACCGGAACCTCCGACACCAGCACGAACGTGGGCGGGTACGGCATCCTTCAGGCAGAGGACATGGACGGCGCCCTGGCCCTGCTCGAGGGCCACCCGCACCTGATGATGCCCGGCGCCAACATCCAGGTCTACGAGGCCCTCGACATCCCGGGCAGGTAACGGAGGGAGGCGACGCGGGATGACGGGCGAAGCCTCTGCTATGGCCTAAGCTGCGCAGCCGGCGTTACTCTGGGGCCAAGCAGTTGTCGCGCTATCGCCTCGGGCTGATCCGCGTCATCAGGTGCCGTTCTGTGATGTGAGGGATCATGACTGGACCGTCCACTCCGCGGAAGCTGGCAGGACGGGTTCCGGCCGCCGTCTTGGCCTTGGCGTTGCTCCTGACCGGGTGCCAGCAAGACCCGCCGCAGCCCCCGCCGTCGAGCCCGCCACCCACAACCGGTTCGCCGGGAACATCGAGCCCGCCAGGGCCTTCCCCGACCGCAACATCGCGGCCGACCGAAACACCAAGCCCCAGCGCAACGCCCACTCAGTCGGAGCCGGCAGAACCCTCTGTCCACTTCACGGCGCAAGGCGACGTGGGCCTCGGCGACGGGGCCCGGCGCGTTCTGGACACCATTGCCGGGCTCCGGCCGCAGCTGAATCTCGGACTGGGGGATTACTCCTACGAGGCCGGGCTCGAGCAGGAGTTCTGCGACATGGTCACGGGTAAACTGGGCTCCGATTTTCCCTACCAGGTCGTCACGGGAAACCACGAAAGTGATGGCCACGACGGCGACATCCAGAACATCGTCAGGTGCCTGCCCAACAAACTGCCGGGCCTCCAGGGGGACTACGGCACGCAGTGGTACGTCGATGTCCCGGAACGGAACCCCCTGGTGCGGTTCGTCATGGTGTCTCCCGGCATTGACTTCCACGACGGAAAAAACCTGGACTATTCAAGGAACAGCGAGCGCTGGCGCTGGACCGCGGCGGCCCTGGACGGAGCAGAGTCGAAGCGGATTCCCTGGACCGTGGTGGGTATGCACGCACCCTGCCTCAGCGTGGGCAAGTACGAGTGCCAGCCGGGCAAGGACTTCATGAACTTGCTGGTGGACAAGAACGTTGACCTGGTGCTGACGGGGCATGAACACACGTACCAGCGGACGCACCAGCTCCGCATCGGTGTTCCGTGTGCCAATGTCGTGCCCGACGCTTTTTCGACAGGCTGCATTGCTGATTCCGATCAAAGCATGGTCCACGGTGCCGGAACGGTTTTCGCAACTGTGGGCACGGGCGGGGTGGGCTTCTACGACGTGCACGGCGACGATTCCGAAGCCCGGTACTTTGCCGCCATGGCGGGCAGAAACCGCGATGCGGCACTGGGCACCCTGGACGTCACCGCCACGGCAGGCCGGCTCTCCGCCAGGTTCGTCCCCGCCGAAGGCTACAGCTTCACAGACGACTTCACCATTGAACGGAAGTAGTTCTTACCACTCCCCCTCAGCCGCGTTTCCAGACGGCCACCCAGTCCACGGATACGTGTCCCGCCGTCTCGGGCTCCGGGCATCCCCGCAGGCAGGACTCAGTCTGAAGGATGTAGTGCATGGGGGTCGTCGGCGTGCTCTCCGTTCCTGCTCCGAGTGAGCGGCCGTCGAGGAAAAACTCGACCTTGCCCGGGCTCCACTCCATCGTGGCGACGTGCCACGTCTCGAACGTTGCCTGGGAGTCGAACAGGTCTTGGTCCTGCGGGTCTTTGCCCATTTTGTGCACGGCACCGTAGAACGTCTTGGAAAGGTCGCCTTCAGGGAAATCGACCTCGCCGTCCCGCGGCCACGCCCCGCTGTCCGGCCACAGGAGCCACGCTGTCTTGAAGCCCGGCAGGGAATCGGCCTTGAAGCGGACCGAATACCTTCCGTAGAGCAGGCTGTTGGCCCGGTGCGGGTTCGAACTGTCATTCGGGATCTTGGGTGTGGGCGCGGCGCCCATGGAGACGCCGTCCTCGGAATGGAGGTACCAGTCCAGGGTCCCGTCCTTCACGCTCAGCACCTTGGACGGGTAGTAGCCCGATTTCGTTCCCGTCTGTCCCGCCGTGTCAGGGGTCCCGTCCTTGTATCCCTCGCTCCACATCTGGCCGTACGCATCGCCCGGGAAACTGCCCACGGGAACGTTGCCCTTGTCGAAGTCCTCGAGGAACACCTGTTTCCAGCCGGGCAGGTCACCCACCGGCAGTTTGCTGATGAGGGGGTCGACAGGGGGCAGCTCCCCGAGCGGTAACCGCCGGGCTTCGTTGGCCACGGATCCGCATCCGGCGAGCATCACCATCGCCGCGAGCGTGGCCAGGCTCCGGAGGCCGTAACGGCGCCGCCGGCCCCGGCGCGGACGGATGCTCCACTGGGCTGAGAAAAACATGCGGCAAGTCTGGCACCACGAACTTCACGCTTCCTAGGATTTAGCGACCCCCAAAACTGGGGGTTGCGCCGATCCCGGCGTTCATCGACCCCCAAAAGTGGGGTGACCCCAAGGAACCCCAAGGTTTTCCCAAGTTGATAAATAAAACATAAACGAGGGGGAGTGCACGCAAGTTGCCTCCGACGCAGCAGCAAACGCTTTGGTCTACTTCCCGGGAGACCGGGAAGGCTGCTGCGGGTTGGCAAAGGCATACAACTCCATTGAGTGGTGAGGCTAGTGACCATCCCTGTTCTTGTTTCCAGTCTGCGCGCAGACTTACCTGCTCCATCGCCCTTGGCTTCGGTCAGCGTGGTTATCCCCACCCTGAATGAGGCCAAGAATCTTCCTTGGGTCCTTCGACGAATGCCCTCCTATGTAGACGAAGTGGTGATCGTCGACGGCCGTTCCCTGGATAGCACAGTAGACGTCGCCCGCGCCCTCCGCCTCGACGTCGTGGTGGTTTCCGAACCGCAGGCCGGCAAGGGCTTCGCGGTGCGGGCCGGCCTGGCCGCAGCCTCCGGCGACATCATCGTCATGCTCGATGCAGACGGGAGCATGGACCCCCAGGAGATCGGCTGGTTCGTTTCCCCGCTTCAGCACGAATTCGACTTCGTCAAGGGTTCCCGCTACGTCACGGGCGGAGGTTCCGAGGACATCACGTTGCTTCGCAGCACCGGCAACCGGGCGTTGACCGGCCTGGCCAACCTCGTGCTCCACAGCGATTTCTCGGATCTCTGCTACGGCTACATCGCGATGCGCCGTGAGTGCCTGCAGATCCTGGAGCTCCAGTCTGAGGGCTTCGAGATTGAGACGGAACTGATTGTCCGCGCCTCCAGGGCCGGGCTGCGGATCGCAGAGGTCCCCAGCAACGAGCTCAACCGCATCTCCGGCAACTCGAACCTCCACACTTTTCGCGACGGCTGGCGCGTCCTCCGGACCCTTGCCCGCGAGTGCGTCGGGTGGGAGGCGCCCACGGCTGGCGCCCGGCCGGAGGCACTCAGGCGCGTGAAGTACAAGTACCCAAGCATTTCCCTTCCTCACATTCCAACCGATCCCCAGACTGTCCTGGGCCTCATGGCGGGCGACTAACATGCATCATACTGAGGGCTTGCCGGCGGTTTCCGTCGTGATCTGCTCCTACACGGAGGATCGCTGGGACCTGCTGATGTCAGCCGTTGAGTCTGTCCGGGGCCAGTCGGTTCCGCCGGAGCAGACGATTGTGGTTGTCGACTACAACATGGACCTCTACAAGAGGCTCATTTTCACGGTGTCGGACGTCGTGATCCTGGAAAACACCGGCCCAAAGGGCCTGTCCGGGGCACGCAACACGGGCGCCGCCGCCGCCACCGCCGGCATCGTTGCCTTCCTGGACGACGACGCCCAGGCGGCACCGGACTGGCTGGAACGCCTGACGGCGCTCTACGACGACCACGATGTCCTGGCGGTGGGCGGACGAGCCGTTCCCGTGTGGGAAAAGGGGCGTCCGGGCTATTTCGCGGAGGAGCTCGACTGGATCGTCGGCTGCACCCACCGGGGGATGCCAAGGGTGGCCGCGGAAGTGCGCAACGTGATCGGCGCGAACATGTCATTCCGCTCCGAGGTACTGGACGTCGTGGGTGGCTTCAACACCTCCCTGGGCCGACAAAATTCCTTGCCGCTCGGCTGCGAGGAAACGGAGATCTGCATCAGGGCGGTCATCGGCACGCCGGGCGCCCGTGTTGTGTACGAACCCGCTGCCCTCGTGCATCACTTCGTTCCCGCCCAGCGCGGCACCTTGAACTACATGCTGCGGCGCGCCTGGTCCGAGGGCATTTCCAAGGCACAGGTCAGCAAGATTGTCGGGCACAAGCGGGCACTCGGACCGGAACGGCGCTACGTCCGGCAGATTCTGCCCCGTGCGGTGTTCGTCGGCATCAGGGATCGGGTCCAGGGCAAGGATCCGGCGGGCCTGGGCCGCGCCATGACCATCATCGCCGTACTGGCCGTCACCACCTGCGGGTACGTCCGCGGGCGGCGCCTGCCAGCAGCCCCCATAGACGCGGAATCGAAGCAAAACGGAGCACGACCCAGCTGGAGGGAAGTCAATTGATTTGCATTAATCCAAAACACAGCCACGCCTTAACCGCCACGCCAGCCGGAAGCGCAGATCATGAGCCAGTCTGAGCGCAGCGTAACGAAGGAATCGGGTGCGCCCGCAGGCGCCAGCTTTGATGTCCACGGTCTCGTGGGTATCGACGTGGCCCCCGGCACTCCCGGCGAATCGCAATTGCGGGACATGCTTGGCCCGTTTCTCGGCGGATCCCACGCGCCACTCCGCCTGCATGTCAGCGGAGAGATGACGGCGGTGACAGACCAGTCGCACGCCGAGGATGCCTACCGCTTCACGGCAGACTCGCTCTACCTTCCCGCGGACCGAGTACAGATCATCGAAACCCGTGACGGCTATGCCGTTCAGGGCAACGGCGAGCTGCTGACGGCTGTCATCCCGCTGCTCGACGCCCTCTGCATCAGGGAGAACGCCGCGATGATTCATGCGGCCGTGGTGGACTACCGCGGTTCCGGAGTTCTGCTTCCTGCGTGGGGCGGTGTGGGCAAGACCAGCACGGTGGCCAAGCTGGTGGCCAAACCCGGGGTGCGCTTCATGGCCGATGACTGGGCCTTCCTGGGTTCCGACGGCATGCTCATGGGGTACGCGAAACCGATGTTCCTCAAGCCCCACCACAAGACCATCTACCCGGACATGTTCAGTGGTGCCCGCAAGCCGCTGGCGCCGGGCTGGCTCACCAATTCAGTGGCCCGGCTTGCCACCGCGGTGCACCCGGTGATCGTGAGATATCCAAAGACGGCGGCCTTCACCCGCCGCTGGTCCCCTGAACACAGGATGGTGCATCCCGAGGAGGTTTTCGGCCCGGGCCGCATCTCATCGGGGGCGCTTACCAGGCTGGCGATCTTCCTTGAACGCTTCGACGGTTCCGATGCGCGGTTGGAAACACGCAGCACCGAATGGATGACGTCGCGCATCGTGGGGAACTTCCATTCTGAGCTGCCCATGGTTTCGCGGCGGCTCGTGGAGGCTTTGGGCGCTACCGGCCTCGTTCCTCTGGAGGAGTACTTCGCCCACAAGGCAGCAGTGGTGCGGCAAGCCCTCGACGGCGTCCCGTGTTCCCTGCTGCGGATCCCCGCCTCGTGGTCCGCGGACCGGACCTCCGATTACGTTGCGAACCTGATCAGCTCAAAGCTGGAGGAGTGAGATGAGGCGCCACGTCAGCGATCTTGAAGTATCGGTGGTGGTTCCCGCGCGCAACGCCGCCCAGTGGCTGGCGGAATGCCTGGAATCCATCCGCAGCGAAAAGCCGCGCGAGATCATCGTGGTGGATGGCTGTTCTACGGATGACACGGCCGAGATCGCACGATCGTTCGGAGCGAGAGTCATTTCCGACGAGGGCCGCGGGCTGCCCGCGGCCCGGATGCTCGGCGTCGAGAACGCCTGCTGCGATGCCGTGGCGCTCATCGACGCCGACGTGGTTCTTCCGCCCGGTTCCCTGGGCGGCCTGCTGGACGAGTTCAAGGCCGGCGGCTACGACGGGCTCCAGTTCGGCCTCGCCAGCGAATCCGACGGTCCCGGATATTGGGGGGCGGCCCTGGCCTGGCACCACAACCACAGCCGGGTCCGGTCGTGGTTCGGAGTCTGCGCCACCCTGATGCGCCGGAAAGTACTGATGTCGGTTGCCTTCGACGACACCTTCCGCTCGGGCGAGGACATCGAGCTGAGGATACGGCTGGAGGAAGCCGGCTACCGGCTGGGCGTCTCCAGCACCACGGTAGTGCGGCACCGCTTCATCGACACGTTCGACTGCGCCCGTGACCAGTGGCTCCAGGACGGCGCCGGCCTGGCACGGACCATCCGCAAGCACCCGGCCCGCGCCGGCTGGCTTGTGGCCCTGCCGCTGCTGGCAACGGTCCGCGGGGTTGGCCTGTCGCTCCTGCACGCGCCGCGCTTCCTGCCGTATTGGGCCGGTTTCCTCCTGTACAACTACCGCTCGATGTTCGGCGAAATCCTCCGCCCGCCAGGCGCCGGCCTCTCCGTCGGCGGAAATGCCGCGTGGCTGACCGCAGCGCGGGTGGCACCGATGGTCACGGGGTTCCTGTTCTGGGCGCTCGCGGCGCTTGCGATGCCGCCGGCGGAAATCGGGATGGGCTCCGCCGTGGTTGCCGCGGCCCTGCTGACCGTGCAGCTCGGGATGCTCGGCGTCGGGCCGGCCACGCTCACCCTTCTTCCGGCACAGTCCGACGGCGGACGCCGCCTGATCGCGAGCAGCCTGCTGACAGTGGGGGTCGCGTCGGTGGTTGTTGCCGGCGCAGTGGCCGCAGTGACGCACGCGCTCGGCGCGGGCGTTGGTGAAGCCTGGAACGACCCCGCAGTCACCATCATTTTCATGGCAACCGCGCTTTTCGCGGCCTCCGCCTATCAGCTGGACCACGTGGGAGTGGCGCAGGAGCGCGCCGACCGCACCCTGGTCCGGAGTCTGGCCCAGAGCCTGGTCCAGCTGGCGTTCCTTGGAATTTCCCTGGCGGCAGGCGCCCGCGAGCTGACGGTTGTGGTGGGAGCGGTGGCGGCCGGTGCCCTGGCCAGCGTGCTCGTAGGACTGCGCCAGCTCCGCCAGGCCAGCACCTCCCCGGACTGGAAAGGCGGGTTCCGGTTTGGCCCCGCCGTGAAGCTGCTGAAGCCGGGGCTTCCGAACCACGCACTGATGCTCGCGGACCGCGCACCCGGTTACCTGCTGCCGCTGATCGTCGCTGCCACGCTCGGAACCTCGGCGACAGCGTCCTGGTACATCGTGTGGATGATGGCGTCGGCGGTCTTCTTTGTGCCGCAGTCCGCCGGGTTCTCGCTTCAGACCGCCCTGGCGGGCGACCGGTCGAAACCTGGCCTCGTGTCCTCGGCTCTCAGAAGCAGCCTCGCCCTCACACTGGCAGCCGGAGCCATCCTGCTCCTGGCCGGCCCCTACCTCCTCGGTTTTCTGGGCGCGCAGTACGCGGCCGCCTGGACACTGCTGCCAGTCCTGGTGCCAGCCCTGCTTCTGAGCTGCATCACTCAGGTCTACTTCGGCCTGTGCCGCGCGCAGGGCCGTCTCGTCGAAGCCACGGCAGTAGCCGTTCTGGCCGCCGTGCTGGTGGTGGCACCCGCCGCCGTTGTGGCCCAGCAATATGGCCTCACCGGCGTATCCGCGCTCTGGTCCGCGGCCCAGGCGGCCGCAGCGCTGATCGCCCTCTGGCGCCTGAGGAATCTCACCTCGGCCACGCCCGCCGCTGAACCGGCCCAGGTTCCGTCAGCGGCACTCAACCAGCCGACTGGAATCGAGCAACCATGACACCCGAACCCACGCCGACCGCCCCTCCGGCACCCGCGCCCCACCGGCACGCCGAAACGAAGCATGGCGGCACCAAACATGGCGACGCAAAACACAGCGAAATCAAGCATGCCGAAACCAAGCACAGCAGTGCCAAGCACGGCGGCACGGTTCCACCCGCCGTCGTCCATCATGAGCCGTCACCGCCCTGGAAGTTGGCAGCGCTGGCAGCCTTGGCCGCGACTGCCCTTGCCCTCGGCATCTGGAGCCTGCTGAACGTCGATCCGGAGCGGATTGGCGGGACCGGGCTCATTGAGGCGTTGCCGCCGGCCTTCTTCGTGGCCCTGGCCCTCAGCCTGACGGGCTTTGTGGCCACCCTGAATCTGCGGCGGCACACGCCGGCGCTTCTGGCCGGGCAGGTCCTGGTCATGGTGGTCATCCTGCATTCCGCCGACCCCATCATCCATGGCCTGCCGCGGCTCGAGGCCAGCTACCGCCACCTGGGCATTGCAGACCACATCGCAAAGTCCGGGCAGCTGGATCCGAACCTCGACGCCTACTTCAACTGGCCGGGCTTCTTCGACTTCCTGGGGCTGGTCTCCGGAGCAACCGGTGTCAAGGACCTGATCGGCGTCGCCACCTGGGCCCCCCTGGGAATCAACCTGCTGCTGCTGGCGCCCCTGCTGGCCCTGGCAACAAGGATCACCTCCCAGCCCCGGCAGGCCTGGGCCGGCGTCTGGATCTTTTTCCTCACCAGCTGGGTGGGGCAGGACTACCTGTCCCCGCAGGCCTACGCCTTCCTGCTGCTCGTCACGCTGCTTGCCTGTGTGCTGAGTGCGTTCAGCGGCTGGGCGTGGCCCACCGGCACCAACAGGTTCACCGCATCGCTGGCGCGCGGCGTATCGAAGCTTGACCCGACCGTTCCGCACCAGGGCATGGCGAGTCCTCCCCCGGCCGACGCAGCCGTGCTGGTAGTGGTGTGCGCGGGCTTCCTCGTCGCCATGACCGCTTCGCACCAGCTCACGCCGTTCGCGGTCATCCCGATCCTGGCGGTCTTCCTCCTGAGCGGCCGGCTCCGACTGCCTTTCCTTCCCCTCCTCGCGGTCGCACTGCCGCTGGCCTGGCTGGTGTTCGTGGCCTCGGCTTACTTCGAAGGCCACCTGAGCCAGCTCTTCGGATCGTTCGGTGACGTCCAGGCCAACACGCTCGGTGCCGTCACCCAGCGCGTCTCCGGCAGCGATTCCCATGTGCTGGTGGTCTACATTCGCCTTGCCGAGGTGGCATTTGTGTGGATTCTGGCCGCACTGGGCGCCTTCATGGCCCACCGGCGGCGGACAGCCTGGCTCACGGCGGCGCTCGGGGCTGTGGCGCCGCTGGCGCTGATTCCCGGCCAGCCCTACGGCGGCGAACTGCTTCTCCGCCTGTACATGTTCAGCCTGCCGTTCGCGGCCTGCCTGGCGGTCCTCACCCTCATCCCGGACCGGAACGGCACCCCGGGCTGGCGCAGGGCGCTCGCCCTGCTGCTCCTCGGCTCGGTCCTTGCCACGGCCACAGTGGTTACCCGCTATGGCAATGACAGCATGGAAAAATTCACCCAGGACGAAGTTTCCCTCGTCAACCGCCTCTACGCCACGGCACCGAACGGCTCAATCCTGATCGAGGCCATACGAAATACTCCGTGGCAGTTCCAAAAATACGCCGAGTATGACTACCGGGCACTCCTCGCGGCCCAGCCAAGGACCAATCCGGATCCTCTGACCTGCGATGCGAGCAACAGAATCGCCCAACGGTCGGGCGCCTACCTGATCGTCACAACCAGCCAAAAACGCGCCGCGGATCTTCTCGGCACCACTCCCCCCGGCGATCTCGACCACTTCATTGCGACGTGCGGCACCAGCCCCGGCTGGTCGAAAGTCTTCGAAAACGCCGGCGGCGTGGTCTTCCACATCAAAGGAGCAGGCAATGGCATTTGATCAAAAATACGCAAGCTACGCTGTGGCCGCCGTGGCCGTGGCCGCGATACCCCTCTCATTCGTCGGCCCCGAAGGACTCCGGCTGGTGGTGATCGGCCTGTTCCTGCTCGCGGGACCGGGAACAGCCCTGGTCATGCTTCTGCGGTTCGGATCCCCGGACCAGGTGGAGAAGCACAGTACTCTCCCGCTGGCCATAGCAATCGCGGTCGCGTCCAGCCTGGCGCTTTCCACCATTGTGGCCACCGCCATGGTCTTTGCGCGGATGTGGTCCCCGCCTGTGGCCGTGCTCCTGCTGTCACTCATCACCCTTGGCCTCCTGGCGCTCGGCGCCAAGCGGTCCCGTGAAGCCCTGGTAGGTGCATAATGCTCATCTTCCTGACGGGATTTGCCACCGTCGTGACCCTGGTCACGTGCGACGTCCTCCGCATCAGGCGGCCGGACACACCGCTTCCGAAAGCCGCAATCTACACTGCTGCAGCTCTCCTTTCCCTGATCTGCGTTTCGCTCGTGGCACGGCTTATCCAGCTGTTTTAAAGCATTTCGCACCCGGCGCGGCCTAACTAGCTGCAGGGCCGGGACCGCCGTAGGGGACCGGTAATCCAAGACCCGAACAAGATAGTGAGGACACAGAAATGAGCAAGCTTAAGAAACTCGGCACCATTGGCAGCCTCGGGGTGATCATTACCGGCGGGTTGGTCTTCGGTTCCGCGCAGGCGGCCAGCGCGGTCACCTGCCGCACGCCACAGACCACTCCAACCAGCAGCACGATCACCGGAACGACGGTCGCAGCCACCAGCTTCGAAGGATCCCTCTCGCCGTTCCTTCCGAGCACGGCGGGGACGGGCACAGCCGCCGTCAGCAGCACCACGGACCATGTCGGCCTGTGTTCGGCCAAACTGCACGTGACGGCAGATTCCGGGTCCGTCGCATTGATGTCTTTGCCTCTGGCAGCCGGGACCAAGACAGCCGGCGTGGACGGCTGGTTCAATGTGACCACCGCCGGGCTCGCCGGAAACGACGTCCCCTACATCCGGTTCTTCTCGGGCGGCACGCGGATTGCGGATATCTACCGCTACAACAGCAACGGGCAGCTCTGGCTCCGCGTGACGGGCCCCAGCGGGACGTTTACTTACACGAAACTGAAGTCCTCCACCATTCCGCTGAACACCTGGCACCGGGCCACGATGCAGGTCAGGGCCAACGGCAGCACCTCCACGATCAAGGTGTGGTTCGACGGTCTCCAGGAATTCTCCAGCACCGCACAGAACCTGGGCGCCTCGAGTGTGAGCGCCGTGCAGCTCGGAGCCGAACACTCCCGCCAGATGGGAGATGAATACATCGACGACGTCGTGGTCAAGCGGTCCAGCTCATAGCGCCGGCCCGACCGACCCGGACGTGCAGTACGAAGCGTCCTTCCGCGCACATTCGTCCTTCCGCGCACATTCCAGAACGGCAGGCGGCTACCGGCCGCCTGCCGGGATCACCGGGGCCCTTGGGCGCGGGATCCCGATGGCCCCGGGGACTAGACTTCCTCCATGGCCGTTTACCTGGATCCGCCTCTCTGGCCTGCGCACGGAACACACTTCTCGCACCTGATCTCGGACTCCTCGCTGGCGGAACTGCACGCCTTCGCCGCAGCGGCGGAGATCCCTGAACGGGCCTTCGACGGCGACCATTACGACGTGCCCGAGCGGCGCTTCGACGACCTGGTGGTGGCAGGCGCCATTCCCGTGGAGGCACGGGTCCTGGTCCGGAAACTCATTGCGAGCGGACTCAGGATCCCCGCCCGCGAGCGCAACAAATCCCTGAAAGTTCCGCTGCTGAACCGCTGGAACGCGGTGATGCCGGGCCACGACGCCCTCTTCCTGGACCTTCTGGACCGCTGGAGCGAAAGCCACCGCCGCTACCACGGCTGTACCCATCTGCTTGCGGTTCTTGAGGCCCTGGACCTGCTCACCGGACCCGACGAACCGCCGCTCACAGTGCTCCTCGCAGCTTGGTTCCACGACGCCGTCTACCAAGGCATCGCCGGCCAGGACGAGGAGGAGTCGGCCCGGCTCGCCGAAGTCAGGCTTGCCGAAGCAGGCCTGCCCGCGGATGACGTCGCCGAGGTAGCGCGGCTGGTCCGCCTCACCTCCGACCACCGGCCGGCATCCGGGGACGACGGCGGCGCCCTCCTCTGCGATGCGGACCTGTCAGTTCTCGGCGGCGAACCCGAGTCCTACGCCCGCTATGTGGCCGCCGTCCGGGAAGACTACGCGCACATTGGCGACGCTGACTTCGCGGCCGGCAGGACCGCCGTCGTCCGCCAGCTGCTCGCGCTCGATCCGCTGTTCCACACCGGCCGCGCCCGCACGCTGTGGCTGGACGCCGCCCGGCGGAACCTCCGCAGCGAGCTCGACACGGCGGGCCGCTGAGCGCAGGCGCGTGCCGGACTGTGGGCGGTTAGCCGTCAGTCCTGACGTGGCTTGCCAGGCGGTCGAACGCCTCGCCCCAGCCGGCGCCGTGCCCGTCCCGGCTTTCCACTGATTCGAAGGGGCCCTGCGTGAAGGTCATCCGGGTGCCGCCGGGCTCTTCCTCGAGTTCGACGGCCACTTCCGTTTCGTAGCCGCGGGTGCCGTCCTCGTTGTCCCAGGCATAGGTGAATTCGAAGACGGCAGGCGGGTCGATCCGTGTGTGGATGCCGCTCCACCACAACTTCTCGCCGGTCTCGTCCTTGATCATGCAGGCCCGGTACCGGCCGCCTACTTCGAAGTCCGTCTCGATGGTCTCCCGCGGCGTGTGGAATCCGTGCGGCCCCCACCAGGACGGCGCCTGGTCAGGATCGGTCAGGGCGGACCATACCCGGCTGGCCGGGGCCTCGAAGTGGCGGGTGATCACCAGCATCGGTTCCTCGGTGGGCGTGCTTTTCGATCTGGTGGTCTGGGCTTCAGACATATGGCTCTTCCTCACTTTCCGTGGGGCTGCATGAACTGTTGAATCGGTCAGCGGTAGCTGCTGACGAAGGGCGTGTTGGTGGGAACGATCTGCTTGCCCAGCGGCATGAGGGAGACCGGGATGAGCTTGAGGTTGGCGATGGCCAGCGGGATTCCGATGATGGTGACGGCCATGGCGAACGCCGTCACCACATGCCCGATGGCGATCCAGATGCCCGCTACGAGCAGCCAGATTACGTTTCCCAGCAGGGCGAACACACCGTTTCCTCCCGGCTTGTCCACCACCATGCGGCCGAACGGCCAGAGCGTGTACGAGGCGATCCGGAACGACGCGATGCCCCACGGGATGGTGACGATCAGGAGGCAGCAGACCACGCCGGCAAGGAAGTAGCCAATCGACAGCCAGAGGCCGCCGAACACCAGCCAGATGATGTTGAGAAGTGTCTTCATCAGTCCATTCTGCCCCTCGAAGAGCTGTTGGAGCCTCGGGGTCCGCCCTGATTTAACCCTGAACTGACCGACCTTGAACGCAACGTGGGGATGCTGGCAGCCGCAACGAGCAGCGCGAGCACGCCGAGGCCGAGCGGGAGTCCGGCCAGGGTGGCCACTCCTCCGAGAAGGAGAGGTCCGCCGGCGTCGCCGAGTTCGCGCCCGAGTTCGGCTGAGCCCATGGTCCGTCCCATCCGTTCCGGCGGAGTGGCGTCCGCCAGATGGGCAAAGCCCAATGGGGTGGCGGCGCCCACGCCGGTGCCTATCGCTGCCGCAGCCACGAAATCGGTGACGGGAGACGGGGCGATCGCCAGGAGGGCGGCCCCGGCTGCGGTGAGCAGCAGGCCCGCCCGCATGCCGACGGCGTCGCCGATCCGGTGCCGGTCACGAAGCCGACCTATCCGGGGCTGCACCAGCACCGAGGCGACGGCCAGCACGCTGACAGCTGCCGTGCCCGCCAGCGGATCGAGCCCGTCCCTCACGGCCAGTGCAGGAAGGAATCCGATGGCTGCCCCCATGGCCCCCATGGAGGCCGCCAGCGCCAGGGTTGGCACCAGGAAGCTGCGCTCGGAAACCTGCCGGGCCAGATCCAGCACGGTGTAGCGCCGGCGCGGGAGCGGCGCAAGGTGCGGCACTGCCGCCATGACCCACACAGCGGTGCCCGCGGCCAAGACCGAAAGCACCGCGAACAGCAATGCGAAACCGCCCGCCAGGATCAGGCCGGCACCCAGGAGTGGTCCGATCACATAGCCCAGGCTCTTCCACGAGCCGTATCTGCCGAACACCGTTCCGGCGCTCTTGCCCGCCGTCAGCCGAGCCACCATGGCCGAGGAGGCCGGCGAGAACGCCGAAGCCGCGGCGCCCTGCCCTAGGCGGGCGAGGCCAAGCAGGAGCGGATCCGCGGCCCAGAGGCCGATCAGCGAAAGAACGGCAAAGCCCAGCAGGCCGCCGACAATGACCGGTTTGGCTCCAACCCTGTCGCTCAGCACCCCGAAAACGGGCTTGAGAAAGACTTCGGAGACGTCATAGACAGCGAGCAGAACGCCCAGATTCAGCAGGGTCAGGCCGATGTTTCCGCTCTGCGCGCCCAGGCCCGCGGCAACGCTGTGGGCTCCAAAGGCCGTAACGAAACCCGCCGCATACAGCGGGGCCAAGGGCGCCTGGGCAATCACAGCCGGAGAGGAGCCCACGCCGTTGTCAGGCTTTCGCGGCCGTCACGAACGCGCGGATTTTCGCCAGGTCCTTGACGCCCCGGGACTTCTCGACGCCGGAGGAGACGTCCACGCCCCACGCCCCCGCCGCTTGGGCCGCTTCTGCGACGTTTGCAGGGTTCAGCCCGCCGGCGAGGAGCCAGTTCCGGCCATCGAGGCCCTTGGTGCGCATGGAGCCGTAGTCCCAGCTTTCGCCTGATCCGGGGACGGCGGCATCGACCAGGAGCAGCTCCTCGCCCCAGCTCCCGAACGCGTCCGGGGCGTCATCCATGGTGACTGCCCGGATGACCTTCATCCCGGCGTCATGCGCTGTCTTTACGTCCTCGGGGGTGCGGCGGCCGTGAAGCTGGATCCATTCCAGGCCGGCCGCGCGCGCTATGGCCACGGCGTCCCCGGCCGGTTCGTGTCGGAAAACGCCGATGGCGGCGACGCTTTCGGGAACGCTGCGGAGCAGCTGCATGACCTGCGCCGGGGAGACAACCCTGGGGCTGGCGGTCAGTACGAAGCCCACCGCATCCGCTCCGGCCTCCACTGCCTCCCGGATCGATTCAGGCGTACTCAACCCGCACACTTTGACGAACATTCACCGGCTCCTTTGGTTGATGTGTCCCCCAGTTGCGTGGTTTCACAGCGCTGACTTTACGCGGGCCACCACCCGCGGGCAACGAAAGACCCGGCAACGTCCAGCCGGTTGGCTGCCGTGCCGGACGCCGCCCCGGCTAGGCTGGGCGGATGGAGATCATTCGCTTCGCAGACCTCAGACCGCAACCGTGGCGCAACGGCGGCGGGGTGACCCGGGAGCTGGCCAGCCATCCCCTGGCCGCCTCTGCACAGGACGGCGCCTGGGACTGGCGAGTCAGCATCGCCGACGTCGCCGAAGCCGGCGATTTCTCGTCCTTCCCCGGCATGGAGCGCGTGCTGACGGTCATCGACGGTGAGCTCCTGCTGCTGACCGTCGACGGCGGCGAACATCCGCTCGAGAAATACCGGCCCTTCCGCTTCTCCGGCGAAGCGGCGGCCTCCGGCGCGTTGCCCACGGGTGACATCCGCGACCTTAACGTCATCGCCCGGACCGGCGCTTTCAAGGGGTACACGTCCATTGTGGAGCTCTCCAAGAAGCGGGCACATCCAGTATTTGAGGGGCAGCTTGGCATCCTGCTCCAAGGCCAGGCGACGGTCAGTCCTGGCACGGAACCGGACGATGCCGGCCCGGAAGCCGGTCCGGGTGACGCGGAGCCGCTCGGCCGCTACGACGCCGTGGTCGGTTCAGACGCGCGGACGCCTGAAATCCTGGGACGCGGGTTCCTGGCCGTGGTGTCCATCGATGCCGTGTCCCCCGACGCCGGATCCAGCAATGCCGGATCCCGCGGCTCAGCGTCCACCGGCCCGGTCGTAGGCTAGCCACCCGCCCCGCTTGGTCAATCAACCCAGCTGGCCAATCAACCCAGCTGGCCACCCGCCGTCGTGCGTTGCTAGGCTGAAACACAAGGTCCCGTTCGGCGGACCTCCGGACGACGGTTCAGTACCCGGCACGCGACAAGACTGGCCAAAGGATCTGTCATGTCGTGGTTCATTCTCATTTTCTCCGGTGCCCTTGAGGCTGTGTGGGCGGCGGCGCTGCACCGCACCTTCCAGTCTTCGGGCCGGCGCCGGATTGCCCCCGCAGCCCTTTTCCTCGCCTCGGTCCTGGCCAGCACGGGCGGCCTCGCCATCGCGATGCAGTCCATTCCCACCGGCACCGCCTACGCGGTGTGGGTCGGCGTGGGCGTCGTGCTGACGTCCGCTTACGCGATTGTCACCAGGGTTGAACGGCCGACGGCGGCCCGGCTGCTGCTGCTCGGCGGGATCGCCGCCTGCGTGGTTGGCCTGAAGGTGGTGGCGTGATGACCTCGAAACCTGGCACTGCCTGGCTCATCCTGCTGGCCTCCGCCGTCCTTGAGGCGGTCTGGGCGACGGCGCTGGGGCTGTCCGAAGGTTTTACCCGGCCGGTGCCTTCGCTCGTGTTTGCCGCGGCGGCGACGCTCAGCATGCTGGGCCTCGGCCTGGCGGTGAAACGCATCCCGCTCGGCACGGCCTACGCCGTCTGGGTGGGGATCGGCGCGGCGCTGACGGTCGGCTGGGCCATGGCCACCGGCGTCGAGCCTGTCAGCGTGCTCAAGGTGCTGTTCATCGCCGGGATCGTCGGTTGTGCCGCGGGACTGAAGCTGCTGCCTCCGGCGCCGTCAAGCACCGGCGCTGAACCTCCCCACCTTTGAGCGGCACTCCCGGCGCGTCCTGGAACGGGCTGCCGGAATACCTGCCCGGCCGCCTTGGTTCTTGGCTGGGACAGCACTTCCCTGGAGACGGAGATTGAGATGACGAACAACCTGGCAGCATCGTTGCACCTGGGCGACGGCCTCCCTGTCAGCCCCCTGGGGTTCGGCGGTATGGCGCTCACCCCCGTGTACGGCGAGGTGGACCTGGCCGAAGCCCTCCGGACCCTGCACCATGCGGTGGACGCAGGCATCAGCTTCATCGACACCGCCGATATTTACGGCGGCGGAAACAACGAAGAGCTGATCGCGCAGCTGCTCCGTGACCGCCGCGGTGAGGTCCAGCTGGCCACCAAATTCGGCCTCGTGGGCTCACCGTCCACTGGCTACAGTGACATCCGCGGGGATGCCGCCTACGTCAAGGCAGCCGTGGACCGCAGCCTGCAGCGGCTTGGCACGGACGTCATCGACCTCTACTACATGCACCGCCGCGACGTCCGGGTTCCGATCTCTGAAACCGTGGGCGCCATGGCGGAGCTGGTGGAGCAGGGGAAGGTCCGGCACCTGGGCCTGTCGGAAGTAACAGCCGATGAACTCCGGGAGGCCAGCACCATCCACCCCATCGCCGCCGTCCAGAGCGAATGGTCCATCTGGAGCCGGGATGTGGAACGCAACGTGGTTCCGGCAGCGGCCGAGCTTGGCGTGGGCTTCGTGCCGTATTCGCCGCTGGGCCGGGGATTCCTCACCGGAACCGTTGACGCCTCGCAGCTGGGTGAAAATGACTTCCGGCGCAAGATCCCGCGCTTCGCCGAAGGTGCGCTGGACGCCAACCAGCAAGTCGTGGCGGCAGTGCAGTCCGTAGCGTCGGAGCTGGCGTCCTCGCCGGCACAGGTTGCGCTGGCCTGGCTGCTCGCCCACGGCACGCGCCTTGGCCTGCCGGTCGTCCCGATTCCCGGCACGCGCAAAGCGCGCCGCATCGACGAAAACCTGGGCGCCCTTGCGTTGGAACTGACCCCGACGCAACTGGAGACGCTCGACGCAGCCGCGGACGCCGTCGTCGGCTCCCGGTCCGCTGATCCGCAGTGGGTGTCCCAGGGCCGCGAGTAGGCGGCGCACCGGCGGCAGACGCAGAAACGCCGCCCCTCCGCATTCCGATAGTGGAATCCGCGGAGGGCGCGGCGGCCCTGCAAGAGCGTCAGCGCTCAACCTTCGTAGACTGAAGCGCATGGACACGCTCATTCATTCACTCCGGAACATCACCATCCGCCGCATTTCTGTCAGCGAGATGGACAACAACGTGTATCTGCTCACCGCCAAGGAGTCCGGCGCGCAGCTGTTGATCGACGCCGCGGATGACCTGCCCGCAATCCAGGGCCTGCTCGCGGACGCTGCAGCGGATACAGCGGCAACGCCCAAACTGGCACTGATTGCCACCACGCACCAGCACTGGGACCATGTCCGTGCGCTTCCGGAGCTTGTGGCTGCGACCGGCGCCAAGACGGCGGCCGGCACGGATGACGCCCCCGGACTGCCGGTGCCGGTGGATGTGCTGCTGGACCACGGGGACGTCGGCAACTTCGACGGCTTCGACGTGACCGCAGTGCACCTGCGCGGGCACACCCCCGGCTCGGTGGCACTGGTGTACCAGGACCCGGAGGGCCCGGCCCACATCTTTTCGGGCGATTCACTGTTCCCGGGCGGCGTGGGCAACACCCAGAAGGATGCCGAACGGTTCAACCAGCTCATCACCGATGTGAGCGAGCGGCTGTTCGATGCCTACCCGGACGACACCATAGTGCACCCGGGCCACGGCAAGCCCACTACCCTCGGCGCGGAGCGTCCGCATCTGGAGGAGTGGCGCGCCCGCGGCTGGTGAGGCCTGAAACCTCATCGAGTGCTCCAGAACTGCCGTTATGAACCCTCTAAAAGGCAGTTACGGAGCACTCGATGGTGGTTGTGCGGGTTTTTAGCGGCTGCGGCGTTCGTTGGAAGCCGGAGCCGAGGCGCGGCGGGGGCCGCTGCGTGCCGGACGGCCTTCGCCGGAACGGCCGTTGCCGCCGCCTGCGTAGGATCCACCCGAGGTGCCGCCAGTGTTGGAGGACCAGACAGCCTTGTTGCCGCCGGTGTTACCGCCGGCAGCGCGCTGGCCGCCGGTGTTGCCGCCGCCGGTACGGGCGCCGGTGCCGGCAGGGGCTCCCGCGGCACGCTGGCCTGTTGCCGGGCGTCCGCTGCGCTGGCCGCCGGTCGCCGGACGGCCGGTGCCGCCACGGGGAGCATCGCTGCGGGTTATGCGGGATTCGGAACGTCCGTCCGAACCGCGGCCAGCCGACGGACGGCCACCAGCTGCTGGAACGTCGTTGCGGTGCGTGGACGCCGTGCCACGGCCACGTGCGTTGCGGCGTGCAGCTGCTGCTGCCTGGGCCCGGTCTTCGTTTTGCTCGATGACGCGGTCTGCGGCGTTCCGTGCGGCAGCCTGGCCTTCGTAGGCCGCGGCACGGCGCTCGGCGCGGGGAAGATCGGTGCGGGGAGCCTCGGCGGAAACACGTCCGCGTCCGCCGCGACCGCCCCGGCCACCCGTGGTGGGTGCAGCCTGGCGGCGTGCGCGTTTGCGCTCGGCGTTGGCACCGGTGGAGGTGCCGCCGCCGTGCTGTGCCGCCTTCGCGGCGAGCAGTGCGGCGCGGGTGCGCGGATCGATCTTGTCGGCCATTTCGCCCACCAGTTCTGCAACCAGCGGCGAGTTGGCGGTGACGCGCTCGAAGTTGACCTCGACGCCGGCAGCCTTCATCAGCTTTTTGACGTCCGACTGCTGCTCCGGGAGCGTCAGCGTGACCACGGTGCCGTCCGAACCGGCGCGTGCCGTGCGGCCCGAGCGGTGCAGGTAAGCCTTGTGCTCGGTGGGCGGGTCAACGTGGATGACCAGTTCGACGTCGTCCACGTGGACACCGCGGGCGGCGACGTCGGTGGCCACCAGGACGCGGACGTCACCGGAGGAGAACTCGGCCAGGTTCCGGTCACGGGCGTTCTGCGACAGGTTGCCGTGCAGATCGACGGCGGGGATGCCGGCGTCTGTCAGGGTCTTGGCCAGCTTGCGGGCGTGGTGCTTGGTGCGCATGAAGAGCACCCGGCGGCCGGCGCCCGAGGCGAGCTCGACGATCAGCTGCTTCTTGACGGTCTGGTCGTTGACCACCAGCACGTGGTGTTCCATGGTGGTCACCGCGGCCTGCGGATCGTCCACGGAGTGGGTCAGCGGGTTGGACAGGTAGCGCTGGACGATCTTGTCCACGCCGTTGTCCAGGGTGGCCGAGAACAGCAGGCGCTGGCCCTGGCTCGGGGTCATATCCATGAGCTTCTTGACCACGGGCAGGAAGCCGAGGTCGGCCATGTGGTCTGCCTCGTCCAGGACGGTGATCTCCACGGCTTCGAGCGTCAGGATGCGCTGGCGGATCAGGTCCTCCAGGCGGCCCGGGCAGGCGATGACGATGTCGACGCCGGCGCGCAGCGCCTTTTCCTGGCGGGCCTGGGAGATGCCGCCGTAGATCACGGTGGTGGTCAGGCCCATGGCCTTGGCCATCGGCTCGATGGTGGCGTTGATCTGGGTGGCCAGCTCACGGGTGGGTGCAAGAACGAGGCCCATGGGGCGGCCGGGCTTGCGGAAGTGCTTGGCTTCCCGCTCAGCGAGTCGTGCTACAAGCGGGATGGCGAAAGCAATGGTCTTGCCGGAGCCGGTGCGGCCGCGGCCCAGGACGTCGCGACCGGCAAGGGTGTCCGGAAGGGTCTTGACCTGGATGGGGAACGGTGTTTCGATCCCCTGTGCTGTCAGGGTGTCGGCGAGTGCCTTGGGCGTGCCGAGGGCAGCGAAAGTAGTCATGTGTTTATCAGGGTCTTTCAGGCGGTATCCAAGCGGATATCGGCCCCCGATGCCGGTTGGCTCAGGGGGTCGCCGAAGAAAAGTCAGGTGATCAACCGGCCGGTTTTTGCGGCTGGGACCAAATAGCGTTCATCGACGCAGGATGTGCCTCTCACATGAAAAAAGCCCACTCCCTGCCGGACGGATCCTAAGCGGGATTCCGGTTGATGGACCGGAACAAAGTGGGCATCACTGCACATCAAGTTCCACCAGTCTACCATCTGCGGCCTCCGCTCCCGGTCACTGCCCGAAAAGCAGGCGGTGGTGAGGAAGGTGTTATACGGAAATTACCTCGCGCGCGGAAGCGCGAAACAACCCCGGAGCACCATGGTCGTATGCCCGGCTGATCGCCACCAGGTCAGCGATTCTCTGCCGAAAGGATCTGACCGTGATCTTGAAGAACCTCTTCCTCCAGGGCATCTTCCCCTTCGACGGCGCCGGCCTGGAAAAGCCCGTGCCCATCCACAGCCAGCTGTCGCACTACGTTCCGGACGGAGTGATCAACCAGACGCTGTACTTCAGGGGCGGTAACTCCTCCCCGGAGCTGATCACGGTGGTCCTGATGCGGGACGGCATTCCCATGCGGTACTTCCCTATCGGTGCAAAGAGCGATGTCCACGTCCCGCTCCGCGTGGTGGAGGACATCGAGGGCGGCTCGCTGATCGAACTCAGGCTGCTGGCGGACACGGGTGTGAGCGGTTCAGTGGTGGTCGATCTGGGCATGGTGGAGCACTGATGACAGCGGTGGCGAGCCGGTCCGCCCGGACGAAAACTGTTGATTCCCGCCGTCGGCTCGTGGTGATCGGCAACGGCATGGCCGGGGCGCGGGCCGTCGAAGAGATCCTGGCCCGCGGCGGCGGCGTGCAGTACAGGATCACCATGTTCGGGGACGAGCCGTACGGCAACTACAACCGGATCATGCTCAGCCACGTCCTCTCCGGCGAGGAAAGCGCCGGCGATATCTTCCTCAATTCCCTGGCCTGGTACCGGGAGAACGACATCACGCTGCACGCGGGCGTCCGGGCAGAAAAAATCGACCGCTTCGCCAGGCTGGTATTTTCGGACGACGGCCGTGCCACGCCGTACGACGTCCTGGTCATTGCCACGGGCAGCCGCTCGCACCTGCCGCCGATGGACGGACTGTACACCCCCGGAGGGCTGCTGCGGCCGGGCGTTTTCGCGTTCCGCACGATCGACGACACACACGGCATGGTCTCCTACGCCCAGCAGGACCACCACCACCGGGCAGTGGTGATCGGCGGCGGACTCCTGGGGCTGGAAGCCGCGCGCGGGCTGCAAAGCCACGGCATCGACGTCGAGGTGGTCCACTCTGGAGGTCACCTGATGAACGCCCAGATGGGGCCCGACGGCGGCGCGGTCCTGCGGCGAAGCGTGGAAGCGCTCGGCATCAGGGTCCACACGGGCAGCCGGACCACGGCCATCCTGGGCGATGACAGGGTGCGCGGCGTCCGGCTGCGGGACATGCCGGACATCGGCTGCGACATGGTGGTGGTGGCGGCAGGCATCCGCCCCAACGTTGAGGTGGCCGTCACGAGCGGCCTGCCGGTGGAGCGGGCGATCGTGGTTGACGACCAGATGCGCGTGCCGGATGAGGACGAGATCTACGCGGTGGGCGAGTGCGTCCAGCACCGCGGCGAGGTGTACGGCCTCGTGGCGCCGCTATGGGAGCAGGCCTCCGTCCTGGCCGACCACGTTACGGGCGCCAATCCGAAAGCGGCCTACCTGGGCACCCGGACGGCCACGAAACTCAAGGTGGCCGGCGTCGACGTCGCCTCCATGGGGCTGCAGGCCCCGGAACGGGACACCGACGAACACGTGGTGTTCTCGGAGCCGAGCCGCGGAGTCTTCAAGTCCATCGTGATCCGGGACAGCAAGATCGTGGGTGCCACGCTGCTCGGGGACAGCCGCAAAGTGGCCTACCTGACGCAGGCGTTCGACCGCGGGCTGCCGCTGCCGGAGGAACGCGTCTCGCTGCTGTTCGACGTCGGCGGGCCGGCTGAGGAGGCGGGCGTGGCCGAACTGGGCGGTGACGCGCAGGTCTGCAACTGCAACGGCGTCAGCAAGCAGGCCCTGGTGGACACCGTGGCCGGCGGCTGCAACACGCTGGCCGGCGTGATGGACGCGACGCGCGCGGGCAAGGGCTGCGGCTCCTGCAAACTGCTGGTCCGGCAGGTGGTGGAGTGGGCCGCCGACGGCGCCGTGGCGGAAGATCCCGCGGCAAGCTACTACGTGCCGGGCGTGCCGCTGGAGAAGGCTGCCCTCATGAAGGCCATCCGCGAACAGAATCTGCATTCGGTGTCTGCGGTATTCGCCGCGCTGGCTCCCGGCGGAACCGAGGATGCGAAATCCAAGATGGGCCTGGCCTCGCTGCTGAAGATGATGTGGGCCGGTGAATACGTCGACGAGCGTGACGCCCGGTTCGTGAACGACCGGGTCCACGCCAATATCCAGCGGGACGGCACGTTTTCGGTGGTGCCGCAGATGAAGGGCGGCGTGACATCCCCTGAGCAGCTCCGCCGGATTGCCGACGTCGCGGACAAGTACAGGATTCCCATGGTGAAGCTCACCGGTGGGCAGCGGATCGACCTGCTCGGCGTTCCCAAGGAGGACCTGCCCAGGGTCTGGGCCGACCTCGACATGCCGTCCGGCTATGCCTACGGCAAGAGCTTCCGGACCGTGAAGACGTGCGTCGGCAAGGAGTTCTGCCGCTACGGGACCGGCGATTCCACCCGGCTGGGCATCGAGATCGAGTCGCGCTTCCAAGGCATCGAGTCGCCGGCGAAACTGAAACTGGCCGTGTCCGGCTGCCCGCGGAACTGCGCCGAATCGCTGGTGAAGGACGTGGGGGTGGTGGCCGTGGAGGGCGGCCGCTGGGAGATCTACGTGGGCGGCGCGGCCGGGGCCCACATCCGCAAGGGCGACCTGCTTGCCACCGTGGACAGCCCCGAGACCGTGAAGCTGCTGACCGGCCGCTTCATGCAGTACTACCGGGAGCGCGCCAACTGGCTGGAGCGCACGTACGCGTTTGTGCCGCGCGTCGGCATTGAGCACCTCCGGTCGGTGATCGTGGACGACGCCGAAGGGATCGCCGCGCAGCTCGACGCCGCCATGCAGGAGTCCGTCGACGCCTACGTCGACCCCTGGACCGAACGCGACGATCCGTTCACCCCCGGCCAGTTCCGCACTTCGCTCCCGCTTGAGGTTCTTCCCCAGGTGCCGGTCCGATGAGCACGGGACTCTCCAAAACGGGACTCTCCGACGCCGGGCAGAGCGCCGGCCTGCACGTCCTCGGCCGGCTGGACCAGGTTCCCGTCGGCGAGGGCCGCGCGTTCGGCGTCGACGGTGAGCAGATCGCGGTATTCCGGCTCAGGGACGGGTCCCTCCGGGCGCTTTCCGCTGTCTGCCCCCACAAGGGCGGCCCCATAGCCGACGGCACCATCGACCAGGCCCTGGTGATGTGTCCCCTGCACCAGCACTCCTTCGAGCTGGACACCGGCTGCTCCACCACCGGAGCCGGCCCGCTGCGCAGCTATCCGGTGCACGCGGACGGCGAGGGGAACATCATCCTGCAGCTCCCCTGACACTGTCTCCAACTGCGGATTGTGTGGCAGGGTGTTCCCCATGGACTACACCGCAGATCCGCGCGTGGACGCCTACATTGGCGCGCTTCCCGAATGGCAGCAGGCGGTGTGCCGGGAAGTCCGCGAGCTGGTCCATGCCGCCGATCCGGAAGTGACGGAGACCATCAAGCGCACGCGGCAACCCTACTTTGAACTCCAGGGCAACATCTGCGCCCTCCTCGCGGCCAAGGACCACGTCAACGTCTTCCTGTACGACGGCGGGATCGTGCCTGACCCGGGCCACCTCATCACCGGTGGACACGAGAACAAGACGGCCCGCACGGTGGCCTTCTACGAAGGCGAAGCGATCAATGCACCTGCCCTGACGGAACTGTTCAGGGCTGTCATCGCCAACAACCGCGCCGGCGGCTGGCGCAAGATCAAGAGCGGCGGATAACCGGATGCCTTCACCTTCCCACCAGCATTCCGCGGACGGCGCCAATGCAGAGCACTACGCGGCAAAGAACGACGGCGCCGCCCACCTTTGGGACGAAATGTACCGGAGCCGTCCGCGCATCTGGAGCGGACGGCCCAACCCGCAACTGGTCGCTGAAACGGCCGGGCTGAGACCGGGAACGGCTTTGGACCTCGGCTGCGGCGAAGGTGCCGATGCCCTGTGGCTCGCCGGACGGGGCTGGACGGTGACCGCGGTGGACGTGTCCGCCGTCGCGCTGGAACGGGCCGCCGCGCATGCAGCGGAATTAGAGGCGGGCCGCCGCATCACCTGGCTGCGGCAGGACCTGGAGACGTGGAAACCGCAGGAACAGTTTGACCTCGTCTCCGCGCAGTTCCTGCACTCCACGGAAATGCCGTGGCAGCGGTCCCACCGGATTGCCGCGGGCGCGGTGCGGCCGGGCGGCACACTGCTGATCGTGGGGCACCATCCGGAGGGGTTGCCACCCTGGTCCGGTCATAGCCATTCCGACGACGGCGGAGCGGGCCACGCGGCGGGACGGTTTTTCACGGCGGAGGAGCTCGTGTCCGAGCTCAGGCTGACGGCGCCGGAATGGCGGGTGGACGTGGCTGAGGCCAGGGAACGCGAGGCCACCGGCCCGGACGGACAGATGGCGCTCCTGGCCGACGCCGTGCTGCGCGCCACCCGGGCAGACGCCTACAAAGTGCTCCCCCGCCTCTAACAGGCTCCGGCGCTAGTCGGCCACCCGGGGTGCAATGGCCACAGCGGCTGCGGCGACCGCGGCCGTCAGGGCGAACACCCCGGCGAACGATGCCGCCGTCGTCGTAAACGCGGTGAACACGATGCCGGTGGTGGCGAGGGCGAGGGCACCGCCGAGGGAATCGGAAATGGACATCGCCGAGCTGTTGAAGCCTTCCGTGTCCGGCGTCGAGAGCGCGAGCGTCATAACGCTCAGCCGCGGATACATCAGTCCCATGCCGCCGCCGGCAAGGATCCAGCCGGCGATCGCGATGGCGGCCGGCCAGCCGAAGGCGGTGGTCACCAGGGCGAGGACTATCGCGGACAGCACCAGCAGCGAACCGATCCGGACCGCGACCGGGCTCGGCAGCCGTCCGCCGAGGCGACCCTGGATACCGGAGGCCGCGGCCCAGGCGAGAGCTCCCCCGGTCAGCGTGAGTCCGGCGAAGGTGGGCGAGAAGGCGTAGCGGTCCACCAGCAGGTACGGCAGGTAGACTTCGGCGCCGAAGAACGCGGCCGACGCCAGTCCCCGGGTAAGGATCACGCTGGGCAGCCCGCGGCGGGCGGTCAGGGTTCCGCGGGGCACCAATGGCCTGACGGCCAGCAGGGCAACCACGACGGCGGCAGCCGCGACGAGCGCGCCGGCCACCGGAATCCGGGAGGACAGGTTCAGGCCCAATACCGCGATGGCGGCGAGGGCAGCCCAGGCCAGCCGCCCGAAGGCCCACGGTGCCAGCTGCTCCTCCGGTCCCGACCGGACCCCGCGCAGCGCCGGGACCAGCATGGCCAGGGCGGGGACAACGAGGGCCACCACGCCGAGGAACACCCACTGCCAGCCGGCCAGCTGCGCCACGAGTCCGGCGGCAAACGGCCCCACCAGGGACGGGATGACCCACGCTGCGGAGAACGCGGCGAAGATTTTAGGATGAAGCTCGGGCGGATAGGCGCGGGCCACCACCACGTAGAGGGCCACGGTCATGGCGCCGCCGCCCAGGCCCTGGACCAGCCTGCCAGCGACCAGGACGGCCATGCTGCCGGACGTGCCCGCAATCAGCAGCCCCAGAACGAACACGGCCACGGAAGCGTACAGCGGCGCCAGAGGACCCCGCCGGTCGGACCAGTTGCCGGCGCCCACCATGCCGATCACCCCGGTGGCCAGCGGGCCGGCAAACGCCAGGGCGTACAGGCTTGCCCCGTCGAGCTCGCGGCTGACGATCGGCATGATGGTGGTCACGGCCAGCGATTCGAAGGCGGCCAGGAACACCAGGGCGCACGAGCCGACGGTCACCAGGAGATAGGGGTGCCGGAGGATCCCTGCGGCGGGTGCTGCGGAAAGTGGCGGGGCGGATTCGTGCACGGCGACAGCATGCCACACGAGGCGGCGCAACGCACCCGGCACAGGTCCGCTGCGCTGGGAACCCGCGGGCTAATACGCGAGCTCGAGGCCCCCGGCATCGACGACGACCGCGCCGCTCGCCGTGGAGTCCTTGTTAAGCAACCAGCCGACCCGCTTCACGGTGCTGAGCATGACGACGCTTTCGACCAGCTCGATGCCCGGGACCTTCTGCTGCAGGGCGACTTCGGCGGTCATGACGTCGGCCAGCGACTGGAGCCACATGATGATCACGAAATTGGTGGGCCCCGTGGTCGAGGCGCTGAGGCGCACGTTCCGGATGGTCCGGATCTCCGCGGCGGCGGCCTCATGCTGGCCGGCCGGAACGTTGACAAACCACTGGCAGGTGACCGGGTAGGACGAGTACCGCTGCGCCACCTCGCACCGCAAGGACAGGATTCCGCTGGCGAGCACGCGGTTCAGCTGGCGCTGCACAGTGGCAGGATTGCGGCCCAGGGCGCGCGCGATGTCTGCCGCGGTTGCGCGCCCATTCTTGGCCAGGTACGGAAGCAGATCCAGGTGGCTCGCGGGCAGCGGTTCCCGGGCGGCGCCCTGGCGCTCGGTGCCGGGACCAGCGGGGCGCGCGAGTTCCCGAAGAGCCGCCTGTTGCGCCCGGCTCAGCACGTTGAGCCGCCAGGCATCGCCGCCGGTGTGCAGCCGGGTGCACAGTGCCGTCTGGTACTTCACCAGGCCCTCGATGTCTTTCAGCCGGGACACCACATTGGTGCTGAATTCCTCCAGCGACCGGGTAATGACGGTGAGCATCAGGTCGCGGTTGCTGGCGGCCTCCTCCACCGTGACGATCTCCGGCATCGCCGCCAGGCTGGCCGTGACACGTTCCCGGCGGTTCATCTCGCAGTCCACGGCCACGAAGGCGAGGCACATCTGCTTGGGGTCGCCGATGAGATGGGCCGTCACCCACGAGGCCCCGCCGGAGCGCAGCCGCTCCCACCGGTTGGCAAGCGTCGTGGCGTGAACGCCCAGAACCCCGGATGCATCCGCCCAGCTGAGCCGGGGCGCGATCTGCAGGGCGTTGATGAGAACCAGGTCATCCTCGCTGAGCTCCAAATGAGCCTCCGTCCTGCATGAATCCTGCAGATAATCCAATACAAATGCATTCTTCCAGCACTTCTTCGGAGTGTGAAGCAGGCCACTTCAGAATAGACGCACCGAGCATAAAACCGAAGACAAGGAGTGCACGTGCCAATTGCCGCCGATGCCCAGGAACTGCAGGGAGACCTCGCCAGGCTCCGCCACGACTTGCACCGGGAGCCGGAGATCGGCCTGGAGCTGCCGCGGACGCAGGAAAAGGTCCTCAAGGCCTTGGACGGGCTGCCCTTCGAGATCACCCTGGGCAAGGACACGACGTCCGTCACCGCGGTCCTGCGCGGCGGCTCACCCGGCGCCGCCGGCACCACCGGGGCTGACCGGCCCGCAGTCCTCCTCCGCGCGGACATGGACGGGCTGCCAGTCCAGGAGAAGACCGGCGTCCAGTACACCTCCACCATCGACGGCGCCATGCACGCGTGCGGCCACGACCTCCACACGTCCATGCTGGCAGGAGCCGCCACGCTGCTGGCAGAACGCCGGGACCAGCTGGCCGGCGACGTGGTGCTGATGTTCCAGCCGGGCGAGGAGGGCTTCGACGGTGCGAGCTACATGATCCGTGAGGGCGTTCTGGACGCACCCGGCCGCCGGGTGGACGCCGCCTACGGCATGCACGTCTTCTCCTCCCTCGAGCCCCACGGCACGTTCTGCACGAAGCCGGGCGTCATGCTCAGCTCCTCCGACGGGCTGGTGGTCACCGTGCTGGGCGCCGGAGGCCATGGCTCAGCCCCGCATTCGGCCAAGGACCCCGTCACGGCGGCGGCCGAAATGGTGACGGCCCTGCAGGTCATGGTCACCCGGCAGTTCAACATGTTCGATCCGGTGGTTCTGTCCGTGGGCGTGCTCCACGCCGGCACCAAGCGCAACGTCATCCCGGAAACGGCGCGCATCGAGGCCACGATCCGGACGTTCTCCGAAGAGTCCCGGCAGAAGATGATGGACGCTGTGCCTCGTCTGCTCAAGGGTATCGCCGCCGCACACGGGCTCGACGTGGACGTCGACTACCAGCAGGAATACCCCCTCACCATCACGGACGAGGACGAAACGCACACGGCCGAGAACGTCATCGCGGGCCTCTTCGGCGAATCGCGGCTCGCGCGCTGGGCCACCCCGCTCAGCGGCTCCGAGGACTTCTCCCGGGTGCTCGCCGAGGTGCCCGGCACCTTCATCGGCCTGAGCGCCGTGCCCCGGGATGCGGACCACGCCACCTCCCCGTTCAACCACTCACCGTACGCAACGTTCGACGACGGCGTGCTGGCTGACGGGGCCGCGCTCTATGCCGAACTCGCCGTTTCGCGGCTGGCCACGCTGTCTGCGGCGGCGTCCCCCGCCCGCGCCTCCGCCGTTCCGGCCGCCGCCTCGGCCTCCTAGCCCCGCCCACCTGAGGAAGAGAACCATGACCACCACCTTTAATCAGCAGCGCACGGGCCGAGCGTCCACCGCGAAGACCATCATCGGCACAGGCATCGGCAACGCAGTCGAATGGTACGACTGGGCCATCTACGCCACGTTCACCCCATTCATCGCCAGCCAGCTGTTCAGCAAGGCGGATCCGGCGTCGGCGGTGCTGTCCACCTTGGCGATCTTCGCTGTCGGCTTTGTGGCCCGGCCGTTCGGCGGGTTCCTCTTCGGCTGGATCGGCGACAGGGTGGGCCGCAAGACCTCCATGACGCTCGCCGTCGGGCTGGCGTCTCTGGGCAGCCTAATGATCGGCGTTGCGCCGACGTTTGCCAGCGTCGGCGCGTGGGCTTCACTCATGCTCCTGGTGGCCCGGCTTGTTCAGGGCCTGGCGCACGGAGGCGAGCTGCCGTCGTCGCAAACGTATCTGTCCGAGATGGCACCCAAGGAGCGCCGCGGCTTCTGGGCGACGCTGATCTACACCTCGGGCACGGTGGGCATCCTGTTTGGGACGCTGCTGGGGGCGGTCCTGAACATGGCGCTGAGTACCGAGGTCATGAACGCCTGGGGCTGGCGCATTCCGTTCCTGATCGGCGCCGCCATGGGCCTGTACGCGCTCATCATGCGGTCCAGGCTGCACGAGTCGGACGTGTTCGAAGGCGAGACAACCACCGAGAAGCGCGCGCCGATCTGGCCGCAGATTGTCCGATACCGCAAGCAGGCGCTGCAGGTCATCGGGCTGACGGTCGGCCTCACGGTGATCTATTACATCTGGGGTGTGGTGGCGCCGAGCTATGCCACCACCGCCCTGAAGATCGACCGCGGCGAAGCGCTGTGGGCCGGCGTGGTCGGCAACATCGTGTTCATCGCCGCCCTGCCGTTCTGGGGCAAGCTGTCCGACCGGATCGGCCGCAAGAAGGTCCTGTGGGCCGGCGCCATCGGTGCGGCCGTGATGCACTTCCCCATGACCTGGCTGCTGAAGGATTCTGCCTGGCAGCTGGCGGTCAGCATGTCCGTGATGCTCATCTTCATCGCCGCGAGCGCGGCCATTGTGCCCGCCGTCTACGCGGAGCTGTTCCCCACCAGCATCCGGACCGTGGGCGTGGGTGTGCCGTATTCCATCTGCGTGGCGGTGTTCGGCGGAACAGCTCCCTACCTGCAGCAGTGGCTTGGCACGACGCTCCAGCTGCCCAACCTGTTCAACGTTTATGCGGTGGTGCTTCTGGCGATCAGCGCGGCGTTCATCTTCACCATCCCCGAGACCAAGGGCAAGGACCTGACGCACTAGCCAGCTGGCAATCCGCTGGTTGAGCTTGGTCCAGGCAGGCTTAACCAGCGAGTCAGATGAAGCGGTTCCGCCCGGCCCGGTATCCGAAGAAGGCGGCAAGCGAACCCACCACGAGGAACAGCACGCCGGCAGCAGTGAACGAGCCGGTGGACTGGTGCAGCTGGCCCACCAGGAGCGTTCCCGTTGATCCCAGCCCGTAGCCCACGCCCTGCATCATGCCCGACAAGTGTGCGGCTGCTTGCCCGTCCCGTGTGCGGAGCATGATCATGGTCAGGGCCACGGCCGTGAGACTCCCCTGGCCCAAGCCGAGAAGGCCGGTCCACACCCAGATCAGCTCCTGCGGACCGAAGATGCTCAGCGCGAAGCCGCCGCCGGTCATGAGCGCCACCACGGTGTTGATGATGCGCTGGTCACGAAACCTCGCGGCCAGGGCGGGTGCGAAGAGCGAGCCCAGCATCTGCAGCACGATCGATGCGGACACGATCAGCCCGGCCGTGCCGCCGTCCACCCCGCGTTCGCGGAGGATCGGGGCCAGCCAGGCAAAAACGCTGAAGGACATCATGGCCTGCAGCACCATGAAGATGGTGACCTGCCAGGCGATTGCGGAGCGCCACACGTTCACGCCGTCGTGAACGGCTTTGTGTTGCCCGTTCCGCTGCCGTACGGCGACCGGCAGGAAAAGCAGAAGAACGACGGCGGCCGGCAACGCCCAGAACCACAGCGCCGAGGTCCACTGTCCCGTCGCGATGAAGACCGGGTAGGTGAAACCCGCACCGAGGGCAGCGGACGCACAGATGGCCGTGGTGTACAGGCCGCCCATTAGGCCCAGCCGGTGCGGAAAATCACGCTTCACGAGCCCGGGCAGCAAGACATTGCACAGGGCAATCGCCGCCCCGCACGCGGCCGTACCTGCGAGCAAGGTGGGCAGGTGCCCGCCGCCTGGGACTTCCACCGGGCGCAGGAGGAGCCCGGCCGTCAAAACGGCCATTGCACCGAGCAGCACGCGCTCGGCACCGAATCTTCTCCCCAGCACGGGTGCCAGCGGCGCGAACACGCCGAGAAGCGTTACCGGGACAGTGGTGAGCACAACGACTGTCCAGCCAGGCAGTCCGGCGTCCGACGTTATTTCGGGGAGCACGGCCGAAAAACTTGAGAACACCGTGCGTAGGTTCAGCCCAATCAGCACCAGGCACAGGCCAAGGTATGCCAGCGCCCGCGGGCCGCCAACCTGCGTGGGTTCGGCGGCAGGGATTTCATCGATCTCGGCGTCCACCAGCATGCCAGGACGCCTGCCAGTCGCTCCGGGCATTTCTTGGTTCGTCGCTGCTGTGTTCTTCGCTTCCCTCACTCGCCCATTCTTACAGGCGCTCAGGCAGCGGCGGTCCTTGTCCAAACAGGCCGGACTGGGGCCCAACGAGCCAGCCGGACGCCCGGGGGGCAGTTATCCACTTAGGCAAAAAAGCCAGTCACGTCTGCCCGGGTCCGCGAATAGTGTGGACTGAAAGTTTCCGGTTCCGTGTCATCAATCGCCAACTGTTGGGAGACCCATGAGCTTTCCAAATGCGCCGATGTACCGCGACGGGCCCCAGCCTCCCCGTGACGATCAGCAGGGCTCCGGGGAGGGGAGCGCGAGTCTCGTGTTTAGTGTTCTGGCCATCCCCAGCATGGTCCTCACGGCTGTGCCCACCGTATTCGCCGTTCTGTTTACGCGGCCGGACACCGGCACCAGCGGCCTGGATTGGGTGGCGCCGGCGGTGTTGTTTAGCCTGCCCGTGCTGTTCGGACTCCTTGGCACGGTCCTTGGCATCCTCGCGGTCAGACGGAACCACAGTGGCACCAAGGCCTGGAGAAGCGGGGTCGCCGGGTTATGGATCGTAGGGACGGAGGCCGCCTTTTTCATCATCCCGGCGGTCGTCCAAGGCATCATCACCCTCATGTCCTGAACCGCTGGAGAGCCCTTTTCACATCACGTACGCCCGCCGGCCGCGCTCCGGCCGATGTCTCTGGCCGTGCCAGCCATCTTGCCTTCGGTCTCTCCCGGCCAGCTGCGCTGGTCGCCTGCGATTGCCGGGACGGCGGCGATCGGCCCGTCGGCTCCACTATTCTGGAGGTGATGAGTGAAACTCCAGAATCCCCCCAGCAGCCTAGGAACGAGCAGCCCGAAAATCCCAACGCGCCGCGGCCCGTCACGCCGGGCAGCCAGGCGTCGTTCGGCACGTACGGCGGGCGGCCGGTCAGCTTCGTGCGCCGCGGAACCCGCCTTCAGGGCCGGCGGCAGGCCGCCTGGGAAGAGCACTCGGACCGCTGGGCGGTAGACGTTCCGCGCCATGTCGCCAACACCTCGGTTCACCCGGATTACACTTTCGATGCCGAGGCTGAGTTCGGCCGCAGGGCCCCGCTGATCGTCGAGGTCGGCTCCGGCCTGGGTGATGCCGTCTGCCATGCCGCCGAGGAGAACCCGGACCAGGACTTCCTCGCCGTGGAGGTCTACACGCCGGGGCTGGCGAACACCATGATCAAGATCAACAGCAGGGGGCTCACCAACGTCCGCGTCGTGGAGGCCAATGCCCCTGAGGTCCTCGCGAGCATGCTTCCGCCAGCATCGGTCAGCGAGCTGTGGATCTTTTTCCCCGACCCCTGGCACAAGTCCCGGCACCACAAACGCCGGCTCATCCAGCCCGAGTTCGCCGAGCTGGCCGCCAGGGCACTGAAGCCGGGCGGGCTCTGGCGGATCGCCACGGACTGGTCCAACTACGCCGTGCATGTGCGGGACGTGCTCGCCAGCTCCACGGCCTTTGAGAACCTGCACAACGGCGAGCGCAGGGGTCCCGAGAGCCCTCTCACGCACGTTTGGCAGAGTGGCGTCGAATCGCTGGTCGGCGGCGCTCCGGTGAAGGAAGGCCGGGCGCCTGTCAGCACCGAGCACACCGGACCCAACGAAGGCATCGACGAAACCGGCGGCTGGGCGCCGCGCTTCGAGGGCCGCATCCGCACCAGCTTCGAGAACAAGGCACACGAGGCCGGCCGCATGATCTTCGATCTCTGCTACCGGCGGATATAGTTCCCAGCCGTGCCTTGGGCGCGGCCGCCGCCGGTCCTCGATCGGCCTGTTTTGGGCACCACGGCGGTCTGTCGCCGAGCGCCTTCCCGTGGCACGATTAGCCTTAGCGGGCGGGAAACCGCAGTAACTGCACGACGGTGCCGGCGCAAAGGAACGATCATCAAAAGAGAACTGCAAGGCGCATCGGACAAAGCCCAGGAGGTTACCAACTCCCGCACACTTGAGTTGATGGCCAGGGCAGGGTTTGCCGTGAGCGGGCTGCTTCACGTCCTGGTAGGGACCATCGCCATCGGGCTGGCGGTTGGCAAGGGCGGCCGGGCTGACGTCAGCGGGGCCGTGGCGGAACTGGCCAGCCAGCCGGCCGGGCCATTGCTGCTGTGGGTTAGCTTCGCCGCTTGCATCGCTCTGGCCCTGTGGCAGGCTAGCGATGCGATCTTCGATTTCAGCAATCTGCCGTCCAAGGAGAAAGCCTCCCGTAAGTTCCAGGCGGGAGCCCAGGCCGTGGTCTATGCGGCCTTCGCATTTACGTTTGCCTCCTTTGCCCGCGGAAGTGGCAAGGACAACAGGGAGTCCACCAGCGACATGACCGTCACGCTGATGAAGGCGCCGGGCGGAGTCCTGCTCCTCGTGCTGATTGGCGCGGCTGTGGCCATCACCGGCATCGTCTACGCCGTCCGCGGATTCCGGAAGTCCTTCGAGAAGCGCATCCGCATGCCGTCTTCGCCAAGCGCCCGGAAGGGCGTTCGCGGCCTTGGCATGGCCGGATACGTGGCCAAGGGCGTGGCCCTCTTTGTGACGGGTCTCCTGGTGGTCGTTGCCGCGGTCACGGCCCACCCCCAGGAATCAACTGGGCTGGACGGCGCGCTCAGGGGATTGCGCGAGCAGCCATTCGGCGTGTATTTGCTAGCAGCCGTGGGGCTGGGGCTCATCTGCTACGGGGCGTACATGGTGGTCCGCGCGAGGCTCGCCCGGATGTAGCCGGCCCGGCCGATGCTGTGACCCGGCCCGGGCAGACTATGGCTTGAAGTCGTCGTGGACCACCACCCGGGACAGCTCCACGCCGCCCTCCGTCCTCCAGTAGTGCAGTCTGCGCGCGGACGCGACGCCCCGCTCGATCGATGCCCGGAAGCACCGGGCGCCGTCTTCGCGCTGTATCTGCGGGGCATCGCCTCCGTCGTTGGAGCGTAGGGGATGAACCTCCCGGGCGGAACTCCGCTCCGCAATGCCCGTCAAGACCACCACCACCGCTTTCAATGCTTTGGCGACGGCTCCCTTCTCCGTCCGCGAATACAGTGAAGCGGCGAACTCCGGACCCATGCTGAATCCCGCCGGCAAGGGAAATCTGGACTTGTCGTCGGCAGGAACGTTGCGCACCCAAGCCAGATAAATATCGTGCCGGACTCGTTCCTCCGCCGTTTCAAAAGCCCCGGTCTGATCGTCGCGGGACCGCTTCATCCCCTGTTGCATTTCGCGATTGCGGGCACGCAGCGTGCGCAGATCCTCCAACTGCTTGGCATTCTTAGCGGCCAAACCGGCCAGGTGCGCCCCGCTCGCCGCCGCTTGCCGGCGCTCCAGCCCAAGCTCTTCGTGCAGTGCCGCCACCTCGCGCTCCAGGCGAAGGAGCTCCGGACCGGCGCTGCTCCCAGCTTTGACCAGTTCCCGCAACCTGCCCACCTCGGCCTTTCCGGTGGCAAGGGAAAGCTGCACCGACATCAGGGCAGCCGCCGGCGTGCCGGCCGCACTTCCCGTTGGGGCTGGCGGGACTGGCTGCCCCGTCACCCCCGCCGGTCCGGCGGGCAGCCCTGCCCCTGAGGATGCCGCCGAGGCCTCTCCGGTGGCCGTCTTCGCCCGTTCCTGCAGATGCCGTCCTGCCTGCAACCAGGCAGTCCCGCCCCGCACGAGCGCCGGCGCTGCCCGGACCTCTTCGTCGTCATCAACGTCGATGAGGGAGAGAACGACGGCACCCTTGTCACGGAGGAACCGGACAACCACCACCTCCCCCTCCGTGACGAGGCTGTCTGCGGTGTCGAGGGGGTTGGACGACATGCGGTCGACGGGCACCGACCAACTGGACCCGGGAAAGAGAGTGAGGGTAGCTGCCTTGCAGGTCACTTCCTCCACCAGTGCCAGTACAAGGTCGTCCGAAGAGTAGAGATCCGTGAGCCGCGGAACTGTCTTCGCCCCACTGATGTCCAGGGTCCTGCCGACGGGATCCTACAGGCCGGCCACCGGCTGCCCCGGATCAAGCATCCAGTCCAAGCGCACGGGCGGTGCGACGTGCTCTCGCTGGATGGCGCAGCGCCTGCTATGTGAGCGACGTCGATCTTGTTCTGGGGCATGGCGGGGTGCCAGGCGATCACCGCCCCCGGACGTGTGCGGCCCTTTGCGGTGAGGGTCCGAGCGAGCTGCTCACCGGAGGCGACAACCTCGTAAGCACCATCAACCCCGACGGGATCATCCTCAATGCGGTTCCCGGGGCTCCGGCCGCCGTTTCCGCGGTCCCGCCGTCGCTGCTCCATCGAATCTCCGTCCGCTTCGCCCTGGGTACCAACCGCGATGTCCGGCAGCAAGGTGCTGCTGGACACCAGTAGAACAGGAGGGTCAGACAAAATGGGCTGTTCAGGCGCCCGGCACGGCGATCACGGCAATTGTCTGCTGCTGTTCGTTCCGCAGCTCGACGCTGGCAATGCTCGTGTACTGAAACGGAGTCGCACTCGTCACCCTGACTTTGCCGCTTGGCGTCGCCATCCAGGCGCAGGCGCGATCCGCCGCTCCGGCACGGTCCTTGACCCACAGTGACAGCGTTCCCTTGTGCGGGAGACTCTTGCCGTCCACTGCCAGTTCGGTGCCCCAGGTCTTTTTGACCATGCCCACTGTGACCTGGATCCCGGTGTCGGCCTGAACCGAGTAACTGACGTCGGGCTTGTTGGCCGGGTCGAGGAGCGGTGCGGCGGCAAATCCCAAGGCCAGGCAAGCTGCGGCGACCGCCCCGATGAGGGCGGTCAACCGCCGTCGGGTATTGCGGCGTCGGGCTGCCAACTCGTCGAAGACGGGTTTGGGGACGCTGGTCTCCGGTGCCCCGGAGCCGGCCCCGCGGGGAGCGGGGACGGCGAGCGCCACAGCGTCGGGCACCGGCACGACGTTCAGAAGCCCGGGCAGGGTCTCGAGATCAGCGAGTTCGTCGCGGCACATTCCGCACTGCTTGAGATGTTCTTCGAAGCGCGCCCTGTCAGCGTCGTCGAGGCCTCCCAACAGGTATGCCCCCAGCAACTCATGGAGTTCCTTGCCGTTCACCGTTCCACACCCATTTCATCAAGAATTGTCCGCATAGCCTTCACCGCGTAGAAGGCCCTGGATTTCACTGTGCCGCTTGGAATGTTCAGCTGGACCGCCGCCTCGCTCACCGTGAAGCGCCGGTAATGCAGTGCCACCAGCACGTCCCGGTGCTCCGTGCTCAACCGGAGCAGGGCCTCTTCCATCAGCACCCTGGTCAGCAGTTCGTCGACCCTTCCGGTGGCCTCCGCCGGGTCGGCAAGGTCGCGCTCTTCGGCCTCCTGCGGCCGGCGCTGGGATTTCCGGTAATTGTCGATCATGATGTTCCGGGCTGTCCGGAACAGGTAGCTGCGCATGCTGCCGGTAATCTTCGGCGCCTGCTGCCAGACGCGCAACACCGTTTCCTGGACGATGTCGTCTGCGAGGAGCGGGTCGTGGGAGGCACTGATCACGAACCGGCGAAGGGCCGTCCCGTGCTCGCGGTAGATCGCGGCAACCACTTCTTCGTCTAGCGCCACCAGGACCTCCAGCTGTACTCGTTGAAGCCGGTCCACGCGAGCCGGCGTTCATGGCCTATACGACGCAGGCGGCACCCAAAAAGTTCATTCGGGTCTGTCGGCGAAGCTTTGAACCATTCTTCACCTTTGTGCGTCCTTCCAGATAGCGCCGGTCTCCCAGTTGCCGGCCCGAGCCAAGGAGCAGCACATGAACAAGCAATTGAGCGTTGGTCTTGCAGTTTTGGCACTTGCCGCCTCGTTGACCGCCTGTGGCGGTGGAACCAGCTCAACGCCCACGACGGCGGCACCCGCCACTGAATCGGCAGCAGCGTCCGCCAGCGAATCGGCCACGGCAACGGCAAGCGAAGCAGCAACGGTGGACCTCAAGACCGCATCGTCGAGCAAGGGCGACATTGTGGTGGACGGCAAGGGCATGAGCGTCTACTACTTCACGAAGGACGTGAAGGACTCGGGCAAGAGCAACTGCACCGGTGACTGCCTCGTCAAGTGGCCGCCGGTCATCGCCACCAGCGACGCACCCAAGGTTGAGGGCGTGACCGGAAAGGTCGGCACCATCACCACGCCCGACGGCAAGAAGCAGGTGACGGTGGACGGCATGCCGGTTTACCTGTGGCAGAAGGACAAGGCCCCGGGCGACATCACCGGCCAGGGCGTCGGGAATGTCTGGTACCTCGTGGCTCCCGACGGCGCAATGATGAAGTAGGGCAACAACACTGGGAAAGCCGGCGCCTGCTGTGCGGGCGCCGGCACTACCCTCTGAGTAGATGGCCAATACGAAGACCACCCGCACCTGCGGCCCATTGCCGACGCCCTCTTGGCATGGGCCGCAGCCACAGGCGGTGCGTGGATACAGATGCGCAAGGGCCACGTCTGGCTCACCAAACTACGGGTCGGGACGCAACCGCTGATCGAGCCTGTCGAGATCAAGGTTTCGACAGCCAACCCACGCACCCGCTGATCGAGCCTGTCGAGATCAAGGCCCCCCGACCACAGTCTCAATCGGGCGTCGGTTTGCTGACAGACAGTCGTGCTAGGGCTCCATAGTTCCCCTCGATCAGGGCCTTGCGCTTCGCTCTGCCCCATCCCTGCACCTGTTTTTCGCGGACGTACGCCTCATCAATGCGGTCAAATTCGACTGCCCACACGAGTTCCACCGGACGCCGGCGACGGGTGTAGGCCGCACCTTCTCCTGATTGATGCTGGCTGAGCCGGATTTCGAGGTTCACGGTACTTCCGACGTAATAGGAACCGTCAGAGCACCGCAGCATGTATACGTGAGGCATCCTTCGAGCATGGTTACCGAGCAAAATGAGTGCAAGACTTCGTAACGCCTATGTGGACACTGCCGGTTTCGACAAGGTCAACCAGCGCACCCCCCGGTTTCGACAAGCTCAACCAGCCACCGGCTTCGACAAGCTCAACCAGCGGTCAGCCGGTGACGGAGAGGTTTACCAAGGTGCCGCCGTCGCCTTCAGCGAGCAGGCCGACGGCGGTGCTTGAGCCTGCGGGAAACACCTGGTCAGTGATCGTGGCCAGGCCGCCCTGGGCGAAGACCTCCACGGAGCAGCGGTCCAGAAAGATCCTGAGCCGCAGCCGGCCGTCCTCCAGGGGAACGGCCACCCTTTCCACGGACGGGAACGTCTCGTGGAAGCCCACGTTGCCGGACGCCGTCCGGTCCAGTGTGAGCTCCCCCGCGACGGAGTCATAAGCGAGCACCGTGCGCTCCCCGCCGCTGGCCCCGGCACCAAAATCCCCGCCGGCTCGCAGCACGAGGCCCGTCCGGCCGGCCGCGCCGGGTTCAAACTCGGCGTCGATGCGCAGTACTTCGCCGGACGCCTCGGCCGGAAGCCAGGTCACGCCCTCGGGTAGCCGCCGCCGGTCCAAGGCGAACAGTTCCATCCCGGCGGCAGCAAACGGGTCCACGGCGGCCTGCACCAGCGCAGGACGCCCGCCACGGGAGACCAGCCGTACTTCGCGGACCAGGGACATGGCGCTGCGCCAGCCGTCCGAAGGCGTTGACGCCCCGTACTGCCAGTTGTTCATCCAGCCGACCATGAGCCGGCGGCCGGCGGGCACGTTGCTGAAGGACACCGCCGCGTAGTAGTCCCGGCCCCAGTCCAGCCAGCCGTACTCCGCCATCCGGCTTCCATCCGGCTGCAGGCCCTCGGTGACGGTGGTCTCGGAACGGAACTCCACGCCGTCGAACGTTCCGATGAAGTACTGGCCGCCGGAACCGCCGGCGATTCCGCCGGGGCTCAGGTTAACCACGAGCACCCAGCGGGTGTTCTGCGCATCGCCGTCCACCGGCAGTTCAAACAGGTCCGGGCATTCCCACACGCCGTCTGTGGCATTGGCCGGCCCGAAACTGCTGAGGTATTCCCAGGACTTCAGGTCTGCCGACTTGTACAGGACCACTTCCCGGTCCAGGGCTTCGACGGCCACCATCACCCAGTAGCTCCCGGCGTCGCCGTCGTACCAGAAAACTTTCGGGTCGCGGAAGTCGGCGGATGCGCGGTCCAGCACCGGGTTGCCGTCGTACTTGGTCCAGGTTGCGCCGTCGTCCGTGCTGTAGGCGAGGGACTGTGCCTGCCGGCCGGCCAAGGGCGAGGCGGGCGCGTAGGCACTGGTGTAGATGGCTACGAGCGGCGGAACTCCGCCGGCGCCGAAGCCGCTGGTGTTGTGCACGTCCACCACAGCTGAGCCGGAGAAGATGGCCTCCTCGTCGTCACAGGCAATGGCGACGGGCTGTTCTTCCCAGTTCAGGAGGTCAGCCGAGGTGGCATGGCCCCAGGACATGTTGCCCCAGACATCGCCGTGCGGGTTGTGCTGGTAGAAGAGGTGGTAGGTGCCGTTGGAGTAGACCAGTCCGTTGGGATCGTTCAGCCAGTTGCGTTCCGCGGCGTAGTGCCACTTCGGCCGGAACCGGCAGTCGAGCTGGGTAATTGTGTTCATGGGGATATCTGTCTTTCGCACTGGGAGCCGGCCGTGGTCAGCCCTTGACGCCGCTGGAGGCGATGCTGTTGATGAAGGAGCGCTGGAACGCGATGAACATGATCACCACGGGAATAGTGATCAGGGACGCGTACGCCATCACTTCGCCCCAGGAGACGTTGAGCTGGAAGAAGTACTGGATGCCGATCATCACGGGGCGCAGCTCCTCGGACTGGACCACCATGAGCGGCCACAGGTAGGAGTTCCAGGCGGGCAGGAAGGTCAGGATGGCAACGGTGGCGGTGGCCGGTCCGGCGAGCGGCATGACCACCTGGCGGTAGATCTTGAACCAGCCGGCGCCGTCGATTCTGGCTGCCTCGTCCAGTTCCTTCGGGATGGATTCGAAGTACTGGTGGTACAGGTAGATGGAGAACGCGTTGGCAATGAACGGAATGATCTGCACCTGGTAGGTGTCCAGCCAGCCCTTCGAGATCTCCAGGCTGAACCCGTTGAGCTCAAAGTACGGCAGCTGGTTCACCCACCACACCAAGGGCAGCGCCAGCGTCTGGAAGGGCACGATGAGGGTGGCGAGGATGGCGGTGAAGACCACGCGCTTGCCGCGCACCTGCATGCGGGACAGCGCGAAGGCGCAGAGGCTGTTGATGAAGATGCCCAGCACTACGGTGATGGTGGAGACACCGATGGAGTTGATCAGGAAGCGGGCTGCCGGGACGCGGTCGAACACTGCCGTGTAGTTGTCCAGCGAGATGTTTCCTATCGGCAGAAAGGCCGCCACGGACGACATGTCGCCGAAGATCTGCGTGTCCGGCTTCAGTGAGGACACCAGCATGAACACGATGGGGAAAGCGGCGACGGCGGCGAACAGGATCCGTACGGCCATGGCCGCTGCGCTGGTGAGTCGAAGAGCGTTTTTCACGTCAGTCCTTCTCTCGGGTCAGGTAGCGCTGCACCGCGGAGATCAGCAGCACCAGGACGAAGAATACGAGCGAGATTGCCGAGGCGTAGGAGGTTTCCTGCTGCTTGAAGCCGGAACGGACCGCCTCATAGATGATGGTGGTGGTGGAGTCGAGCGGTCCGCCCTGGGTCATGACACTGACCTGGTCAAAGAGACCGAGGGCCTGAATGGTGATGGTCACCAGGACCAGGCTGCGGGTGTGCTTGAGGCCCGGCCAGGTCACGTAGCGGAACTGGTGCCAGCGGCTGGCTCCGTCGAGCTGCGCGGCCTCGTACAGGTCGCCGGAGATGCTCTGCAGCCCGGCGAGCCAGATGATCATGTGGAATCCGGCCGCCTGCCAGATGGACAGAGCGATGATGGCCGGCATGGCGGTGGCCGGATCGTTGAGCCAGTCGGCGCCCTGGATGAGTCCGAAGCTGAAGGTGGACAGCAGCTCGTTGATCAGGCCTTCCTTGCGGTACATGAACAGCCACAGCAGGGACACCACCACCATGGACGTGACCACCGGGAGGAAGTAGATGGTGCGGAAGAAGTTCACGCCGCGGAATTTCTTGTTGATCAGGAGCGCCATGGCCAGGGCGATGCCAGACTGGACGGGGACCACCACAACGGCGAAGTAGCTGACGTTCAGCAAAGCACGCCAGAACGTGGGGTCGCTGAAGAGCCTGGCGAAGTTGTCCGTTCCGACAAACTCCACGGGACGGGGCGAGATGAGGCGGGCATTCGTGAACGCGAGGCCGAAGCCCAGGATCGCGGGAAGGAAGACGAAGGCGAGCAGGAGGACTGCGGCCGGGGTGATCATCCCCCAGCCGCTGAGCTGTTCGCGCAGGTATCCGGGGCGTTTGCGCCGCGGGGTTGGGGACTGGGCCGTTGCGGCCGTGCCGGTGACGGCGGGGCGGCGGCGGGAGGGAAGCTGGGTGGTTGTCATGGGGTCTCCGTTGACAGTGGGTGCCGGTGGTCCGACGACGGCGGCAGGTGCCGGCCGCCGTCGTCGGACCGTTGGGCAGCTGGCTAGCGCTTGTAGCCGCCGTTGGACTTGATGTTGGCGTCAATCGCCTTGACCGCCTTGTCCAGTACGGTCTTGGAGTCGGCGCCGGCCAGGATGTCCTGGACTGCCTTGCCGTACTCGGTGGCGATGAACGGGTAGGCGGGCGTCTCCGGCCGCATGACCGCGAACTTGCGGGAGAATTCCATGAACACCCGGTTGGCGCCGCCCTCGGCAAAGGCCGGAAGGAGCGCGGCGGCCTCATCGGTGGCCGGGATGGTTCCGGTGGCCTTGGCCACTGCGGCCAGGTTTTCCGGCTTCAGGGAGTAGGACAGGTAGTCCATGGCGGCGTCAGCGTTCTTGCAGCCGCTCGTCACACCCCACTGCCACGACGCGCCGCCGATCTTGGGACCGTTGCCCAGGTCCACCGTCGGCATGACCACCAGGTCCTTGCCGAGTGCAGTACGGGCCTTGTCCGCTGCCCAGGAACCGGTGTAGAGAAGGCCGCTCTTGTTGTTCAGGAAGTCCTGGGTGGAATCCTTGCCGCTCTTCTTGGCCATGAAGCCCTGGTCCACGAGGCCGCGGAACCAGTTGGCCCACTCGACGGCTTTGTCCCCGTTGAGGGCGCCGTCCGCGGACTGGAAGCCGTCACGGTTGACCAAATCGCCGCCGAAGGACTGCAGGAGCGGCGAGTAACCGTAGGGCAACCACTCGCCGGCGCCGGCCGTCCCCATGTCCAGGGGGTACTGCCACTTGCCGAGGGCCTTGAGCTTGGTCAGCGCGTCCTGGAACTCTTCCTTGGTCCACGGCTTGTCGATGGTGGCGGCGCGGACTCCGGCGGCCTTAAGGTCCGAGGCGCGGGCAAGCATCGCCAGCGCTACGTCGTAGTACCCCACGGCGTAGGTCTGGCCCTCCCACTTGGCCACGGTGCTGGGCAGGTTCTTGGAGATGTCGGCGGAGAGCTTGAGCGGGGTCAGGTACTGCGCCCAGGCCCAGTTGGGGACGTTCGGGCCGTCGATGTCCACGATGCAGGGCAGCTTGCCGGCGGCAGCCGCGGAGACCACGGAGTCGTTGTAGGACTCCTGCGGGAAGGCCTGGACCTTGATGTTGGCCTTGGCGCCGCTGCTCTTGTTGTAGGAATCGACGATTCCCTGAATGGCCTTGAGCTCGTCGGGGTTGCCGGCGTTGTGGGTCCACATGGTGATTTCATTGGAGCCCTCGGTCGATGCCGAGGCGCTGCCTTTGCCGCAGGCGCCGAGGCTGCCTACGAGTGCCGCCGCGGCTATGCTGGTGGCCAGGACCCGCGTGAATCGCTTGTTCATGATGGTCAATCCTTTGCTGAATTTGTGCGTGGATGATTGCCCGGGGTCCGTCGGGGGCGCGGCCGGTGCAACGGCTGCGTCCCCCTTTTTTTGACGGTTTCCCGGTGGTGGAACTGATGGTTGGTGTGTGTGCCTTGTGGCTTAGCCTGGCGGGGGGCCCACCGACCCCCGCTCAATCAGGGGGCATTCCAACTGCGTCTGGGCCGCCGGCATGCCCGGATTCTCGATGTCGTCCAGGATGCGGTTGACTGCCCAGCGCCCCATGTCATAGTGCGGCAGGGCCACAGTAGTCAGCCCCGGCCACAGTGAGTCCGCGATGAGCTCCAGGTTGTCGATGCCCACAATGGAGACATCTTCCGGGATGCGCAGTCCCAGTGCCGTTGCCGCCTGGTAGGCGCCCATGGCAACCCTGTCACTGAAGCAGAACAGGGCGGTGGGACGGTCCGGCTGGCCGAGCAGCGCCAGCCCGGCTTCCCGGCCGCCTTTGGTGTCGGGCTTCCCGATCACTAAGTGCCGGGAATCGTGTTCCAGCCCGTGCCGGCGCAGGGCGTTGAGGAAGCCTTCCAGCCGGCCGTGGGTTGCCGGGATGTCGTCCACGTTGTTGATCATCCCGATCCGGGTGTGGCCGGCCCGGATGAGGGCGTCGACGGCGGTTTCGGCGGCACCGACCTCGTCGGGGACAATTGACGAGACCGCGGTGTCGCCGGTGACGGCATCAAGCAGCACCGTGGGAAGGCCGTCCAGTTCGGCAGGAACCTGGACACCCTGGTGGTACAGCCTGGCGTAGACCACGCCGTCCACCTGGTGCTGCTGGAGCATCCGGATTTCCCGGGCCTCCAGTTCGCTGTCCAGGCCCGAGTTGACCACCATGACCACGTAGCCGCGTTCGTAGGCGGCGTCCTGCGCTCCGCGGATCATGGCGCCGGCGAAAGGGGTGGTGGTGATCTCGTCACTGACGAGCCCAAGAATCTGGGACCGCTGGTTGCGCAATCCGCTGGCGAGCCGGTTGGGGGCGTAGCCAAGGTCCTTGGCCACGTCCCGGACGTGCTGCTGGGTTTCCGCCTTGACCCGGAAGCTGGTGGCGTCGTTGAGCGCGTGCGACACGGTGGTCACCGAGACCCCGGCGGCTCTCGCCACCTCGCGTATACCAACTTTGGTCGCCATCGACTGTCCTTTGCAAAACGTTTTGTGGGCTTGTGTGACCCACAGTACACAAAACGTTTTGCAAGTGTCAACCCGCGCGGGCCGACATCACCCGGCCGAGGGGATCCGGCCGGATCTGCCGGACGGGCGGTTAGTGGCGTTGCCCGAGGGGTTCAGGCAACGCCGGCTCCGGGAGGTTTGCCCGGGCCCGGGAGGCAAGCGCCGGAGACACGGCCAGAACGATGGCACCGGCCAACGGAATGACCAGCAGCCCGATACGGAGGCCTGCGGTATCCGCGACTGCCCCGACAACGGGCGGTGAAAGCAGGAATCCGAGCCGCATGAGCCAGCTGATGACGGTCAGTCCGGTTCCCGCCCTGAGCCCGGGCAGTTCGTCAGCGGTGTGCATGGCGGCGGGCACAAGGGTCGCCACCCCGAGGCCCGCCAGTCCGAAGCCGGTGATAGTGCCTGCGACGGATGGAAAGAGCAGGGCCGTGCCCATTCCGGCAGCAGCAACGGTCCCTCCGGCCTGCGCGACAAGCCGCTGACCGAAGCGGTCAACCAGGCGGTCTCCGAACATGCGGCCGATGAACTGCATGCCAGTCAGGGCAACGAAGCCAAGCCCCGCCACTGTCGCGGAAGCTTCGAGGGGGCCGGACAGGTAGACCGCGGCCCAGGAACTGCCCGCGTCTTCCACCAGAGCCCCGGCCGCTGCGATAAGGACAAGCGCCGCGAGAATGAAGTACTTCGCCGGCGCGCCCCGGGCAGCGCGGCGGTTCTGTCCGGGCGCTCCGGCCGCCTCCGGCACTTCGACGGGCTCCGGTCCCGGCAGCAGGTAGCGGTAGCAGGTAAGAGTCAGCGCGCTGAAGACGACCAGCGATACCGCCAGATGCAGGCCCCGCGGGATGTCCAGTCCGGCTGCCGCTGCACCCATGAGGCCGCCCAGGACGGCGCCGATGCTCCAGACTGCGTGGAACGAGTTGAGGATGGACCGGTTGTACAGCCGCTGCACCCGCAACCCGTGCGAATTCTGGGCCACGTCGGTGACGGCGTCCATTGCGCCGGCGACAAACAGCGTTGCCGCAAGGGCCAACCAGGACGGGGCGATCCCCGCGAGCAGGATAGCGACCCCGATCAGCCAGGTGCCCGCCGTCGCGACGCGCGATGATCGGAAGCGGCGCACCAGGACCCCCGACGCCAGGCCGGCAATAATTGCCCCCAACGGAAATGACGCGACGGCGACGCCGAATTGGGCGTTGCTCAGCTGGAGATCGTCGATAATTGCCGGGTAATGGGGCAGCAGGTTGGCGAAGAGCGCGCCATTGGTCAGAAACAGTGCCGCCACGGCGAACCGGGCGCGCTGTAGCCGCTGGGGGGACAGTTGGGGCGCGTCGGCAGGGACAAAAGCTGAACTCATGAGTCGGGTGCAATTCTTTCGACGGCCTCGCGGACCGTTTGTACGGGCATCGGGTTCAGGGCCAGCGCCCGGTGAATGGACAGGCCCTCAATCAGCGCATCGAGCATCCGGGCAGTGTCCGGATCGAAGTGCCGTTCCAGTGCTGCCCGGCTCCGCGCCATCCAGGTGTCGGTCACCAGCCGCAGGTTGGGGCGGCGGGCGGCCAGCGCATACAGCTCGTACGTCAGCAGGATGCTTCGCCGCTCCCCCAGCAGGTCACCGGTGATCAGCCCGACGACGGCCTCCCGCGCCTGCCGGGGACCGTCCGCCGCCGACAGCGCCGCTTCGAAGCCGTCTGCCGTAAGGTCGGCGAGCTTCGTAAAGGCGGCCGCCAGGAGCTCGTCGATGCCCTGAAAGTGGTACGTCATGGAGCCGAGGGGGACGTTTGCGGCCGCCGCGACCTTCCGGTGCGTTGTGCCGGCAACCCCGTTTTCAGCGATGACATCCAGCGTGACGTCAATCAGACGCTCCCGGCGTCCCGGATCATGGCGGCGAGAGCGCGGTTTTTCCGACGGCGGCCCCTGGGGCGCCGTCATAGCTCACGGACCACGCGGGCCGGGTTTCCCAAGGCCACGACGTTGGGCGGCACATCGCGGGTGACCACCGCCCCGGCGCCGATGACGCTGTTTTCACCCACTGTGACCCCAGGCAGGATGATGGCCCCGCCGCCGATCCAGACGTTGTCGCCAATGGTGATCGGCTGGGCCGCCTCGAGCTTGTCCCGCCGGGGCCGGGGTCCCAGCGGATGCGTGGGCGTCAGCAGCTGGACGTTGGGGCCGATCTGGCAGTCCTCGCCGATGGTGATCGGCGCAACGTCCAGGGCTGTGAGGTTGAAGTTGATGAACGTGCCTTTGCCGACCCGGATGTAGGTGCCGTAGTCGACGAACAGCGGCGGCCGGATGTGGGCGCCGTCGGCAAGTTCACCCAAGAGTTCCCTGATGATCGGCTGCGCCGAGTCGATATCGCGGGCATAGGCTGCCTGGTACTCGACGGCCAGGCGGACTGCGCGCTGCTGCCGGGCGGCAATGTTGGGGTCGTCGGAGATGTAGAGGTCCCCTGCCAGCATGCGCTCGTGGTTGGTCCGGGTGTCGCCTGCGAAGTAGTCGGAAGTCATGCGTACAAGCGTACACAGTGCTATGTACATTTGTACACACCGTGTACGCGCCCTTCGAGCCTGTCGGGACCCAGGTTTCGACAAGCTCAACCAGCGCCTCTCGGGACCCAGGTTTCGACAAGCTCAACCAGCGCCTCTCGGGACCCAGGTTTCGACAAGCTCAACCAGCGCCTGTCGGGACCCAGGTTTCGACAAGCTCAACCAGGGCGAGCCCGTGCCCCCACATGAGTCCGGCCCGGGACCGCCCTTGCGGGCGGCACCGGGCCGGACGTCGAGTGAAGCTGTGCCGCTACCGGCCTGTGGTGAAGCTCCAGGACGTTCCGATGAGCGGGTTTGCCGCAGCATCCTTGATACTCGTGGACAAGACCACCGTGTACCTGGTGTTTGCCGCCAGGGTGACGTTGGGGTTCAGCGTAGCGACCCGCGTCGTGGCGTTGTAGCTGACCGCGTAGCTGACGAGTGCTCCCGTGGCCGCGTTCCGCAGTGCGAACGTTCCGCCGCTGACACCCGTCACTTTCTCACTGATGGTGGCAGTGACGTTGGCCGTCCGGCTCACCCCGGTTGCGTTGACTGCAGGCGTCCTGCCGGTCACCGTCGGCCGCGGGCCGGTGGTGAAGGCCCAGGAGGACGCAGCAAGCGGGTTGCCCGCCAGGTCCGTGATGCCCGCGGTAAGGCCTGCGGTGTGCTTCCTGTCTGCAGCGAGGGTAGCCGTCGGGTTCAGCGTCGCAACCCTGGTGGTGGCGTTCCACGTGACCGGAGCGGCGATGAGCGCTCCTGCCGAGTTCTTCAGGGTGAAGGATGCCGTTCCCAGTCCTGCGATCGCCTCGTTGAAGGTTGCCGTGACGTTGGCGGTCTGGCTGGCCATCAGCGAGTTGGTGGCCGGAGCCTTGGTGGTAACAACGGGGCCCACGGTGTCGACGGTGAGGGCCAGGGATCCGACGGACCGTGTCTCGACGCCGGCCGGGCTGACTTCGCCGGCCGTCACTGTGTGCCGCCCGTTGGCCAGCGCGCGGTTGGACGTGATCGAGTAGCTGCCATTCGCGGCCACTGTTGCCGAGCCGCTGGCCACACCGTCAATGTAGAGGTTGACGCTCGCGGCGTCCGGCAACGCCGCCGCACCCGTGAAGCTTGGGTTGGTGCTGCGCGTGATGTTGTCCGTGTTCAAACGCCCAGTATCGCTGGCGGCCGTCAGGTCAGGTGTGCTCGGCCCCTTTGCCAGGGGTGCCGTGCATTCGGGCCCGGCCGGGCCGCCGATGGCCGCATACTCGAAAATCGTGACTTCGTTGCCGACCGCGGCGTTGCGTCCCAGCCACATTCCCCGGCTTTCCGAGCTAGTGGGGGATGCAGCGCGGTCTGCGTCGGACACGCCGTCCGTCCCGACGCCGGTGAGGCCCGTCCACGTGGCCGTCCAGGTGGTGACACCCGGGCCGTCGTAGGCGATGGTGCCGTCGTCGCCGGCGACTGAGCTTGCACGGAGTGTCCGGCGCCCGTTGACCACGAAGGACTGGTTGGCGGCCACGACCCTGGCTTCGAGCTGGTCCGCCGGAAGCTGCCCGCCGCCGGGCGCAACAGCGGTGCCCTTCATTACCACGGTGCTGGCGTTGACCTTCGTGGCCGGCTGCGTGACGATGACGTTCCCCACGAAAGTCTGGTCGCCGACGTCGGGCGCTGTCAGAACACGGATCACGTCACCCGAGCGGATGTCCGGAGTGGTACCTTCCCAGCAGCCTCCGCCGGGATGGTTGACTTCCACGATGCCGGCCACGGGCACCAGGTTCGACGCCGTGCCGATGACAGCACCGCCGCGAAGCACCTGGATGGTGGGACGGTCGCCGGCTGCGTACCCTTCGGCGGAGACCATGTCGCGTTCCGGGAAAACAGTAATAATGTGCGCACCCGGGTCACTGATCACGGCTGAACCCGGAACGGCCACGGCCTGCACGGCGAGGACGGCAAGCGCCCCCGCGGTGATTCCCGTTGCCAAGCGCTGACGATTGCGTGCAGAATTCATGGAAAGCTCCCCTCCAAAGGCCCAGACTTCACCTGGCTGAACCCCAGCCCGCCGGTGATGCACATCAGGTCCATGGCCCGATGTGGATGCCAGTATCGGAAAGCGACCCTGCGGAAAACCTAGACAGCGGGGCCCGGGTCCCCCGAATGGGGGTGCCCGGGCCCCGTGCCCTGCTTCGCTACGCGTCCACCAGGTCCTCGTCCACTTCCTCGAACTCCACGGCCGCCACGATTTCCTTGGTCTCCGGGTTGAGCATGAAGGCCTCGTCGTCCTCTTCGATCATGAGGAAGTCGCCGTGGTCCGTGCTGAAGTGCCAGGCCAGGACCGTCTCGCCGTTGTGCTCGTAGTTGGGATCGCCCATGGTGATCTTCTGCAGCGCGTAACCTGCGATGCCGCACAGCTCGCGGATGATGACCTCGAACTCAGGGGCGTTATCCAGTGCTTCCTCCTCGGCTTCGGCACGGCGCTCGTCGAGGTCCGGGATCTGGGCCACGCGCATCGCGATATGGGCGGTGAGCTCGACCTCCGTCAGGACCAGCAGTCCCTCCTGGCCCCGAAGCCAGGCTGCGTTGAGGCCGGTGACGTCCTCGGTTTCCAGCAGCGATTCGAATTCGGCGTCGAGGTCTTCCATGGCCTGGACGGCCTCCGGCAGTTCCCCGTCAGACTCTGCGTCCCATTCGCCGTCCAGGTAGATGTCCGCTTCCTCGTCCGCGAGGGAATCGAAGGCCGCCGCGGCGCGGTTGAACAGCTCCAGGTGGGCTGCGGCGCCCATTCCTTCGAGGCCGTCGCGGACGTAGGTATCCAGCTCTTCACGCTCCGGCGCGGTGAAGACGTACTGTGCAAAGCCGCCGCCCAGTGACTGGGTCACGTAGAAGTCCACGAAGTAGCTGCGCAGGGCGTTGGGCGCGATCTCCCCGGAGTTGAGGAGCTCCTGGTACATCGTATTCACCACGGAGACGTTGGCGTCAACAATCTCGTCGTTGCCGGCCTCGGTGCCTTCAAGGGTCAAAACGACAGGGTATTCGCTGGAAGTCATGGGAAATCCTCACTGCAGAAAGCCGGTGGTGCTCAGGACCCTTTCAACGTACGCGCCGACACTTGCCCGGCGGTTGAGTGGGAGGTGAACGCCAGGCGAAGTTTCAGGGCACCTCCCGGCTGACTAAGATGGATCAGATAACCTGCAGATTTTTGACCTGCTGAAAGTAGCGCGCACCATGCCATCCAAACCGGACGAGAGTGCGGCACTGGCAATCCAGACACCCGCGATCAACGACCGCTCCCTCGCGGCCGGACTCGCGTATGCCATGGGCAGCCGCGTGTCCGGGATCTCGTTCGACGCCGTCACGGGGCTGATGCTGGGCAAGGTGCGCGGCGGCGCCGAAGTGCCGTATTCGACCACGGCGAAACTCGTGCGGAGAGCCGCAGGCTGGAGCTGCACCGTGGGTGTCTGCAGCTGTCCCGTCCGCAAGGACTGCAAGCATGTGGCCGCGCTGCTGTTCGCCGCCGAGGACAATCCTGCCATCCGTGTGAAGCTGCTGGCTCCGGCGGAGGTTTCCCGGCTGTCGCGCGAGCCGTCCGGTCCGGAGCTCGCGGACTGGGAACAGGCGCTGAGCCCGCTGATTTCACAACCGGGCATTACCCAGTCCGCCGGCGGCATCCCGCTGGCCCTCCAGTTCGAGGTGGAGGAACCGGCCCCGCATTTCTCCTACACCGGCCGCCGGGATCCGCTCCGCAGCGTCCGCCAGCTCAAGGCCCGCCCGGTGATCATGGGGGCCAAGGGCAAGTGGATCCGTGGCGATGTCTCCTGGAACACGCTCAGCTACCTGAATTTCCGGCGCGAATGCAACGAGGCCCACGTGGAGTGGATGCAGGCCTTCCTCGCTGCCCATACCTCGGCCGCCAGCCGGGTGCACTCGTCGTCCGCCCTGTGGCTGGGGATGAACACCTTTGCCGGCAAGAACCTGTGGAGCCTGCTGGATGAGGCCAAGAAGATCGGCGTGGCCCTGGTCCACAGCCGCGGGCAGGAGCCGGTACGGATCGCAGAAGTGCCTGCCGCCGTCGGCCTTAATCTGAGCCGATACGGCTCAGGCGTGGATGGTGCAGCGGTGGATGTCGCAGCGGCGACTGACAACGCGGCGGCGAATGGCGCCAGGTCCAGGACGCCCGACGGCGGCGGGCTGGAGCTTGCGCCCACCATCACCGTTGAGGGCGCGGAGGTGGATCCGGCATCGGTGGGAACCATCGGCCGCCCGGCGCATGGCATCTTCATAACCTCCGGCGGGGATGCGCTGCCCGGCGTTGCGGCGGACACCGTGATCACCCTGGCTCCGCTCGAAAGCGGCCTGAGCGAAGAACTCCTGACGTTCGTCACGGCCGGGAGCACCCTTCACATCCCAGCCCACGACGAAAGCCGCTTCCTTACAGGGTTCTACCCGAAGCTGAAGCAGACGGCCCGGGTTACGGCGTCGGACGAGTCGGTTGAACTGCCCACCCTGGCCATCCCCACCCTGTCCCTGCTGGCCAATTACGGCGCCGACCACCGCCTCAGGCTGCACTGGGAGTGGCACTACAAGTCCGGAAACCTCGTCACCGCGCAGCCGCTCTGGCGGCACCCGGGTGATCACGGCTACCGGGACGACCCCGCCGAAGCGAGGATCCTTGAGGCCGTGGGTCAGCCATGGGATGTTGTGCCGGCGCTGGGTGAATCCGCCACGGGCGGCTGGGGCACGCCGCGGCTTGCGGGCACCGCCGAACTTAGCGGTCTGGACACGCTGGCCTTCACCGAGGAAGTCCTCCCCCGCCTGCAAAACACCGCAGGCGTCGATGTGGACACATCCGGCGACATCGCAGACTACCGCGAGGCCGAGGAAGCCCCGGTGGTGGCGATTTCGACGAAGGCGACGGACCAGCGGGACTGGTTCGACCTCGGCATCGTGATCACCCTTGAGGGCCAACCTGTGTCCTTCGCGGCGCTGTTCTCGGCGCTGGCGGCCGGGCAGACACGCATGCTGCTCCCCAGCGGTGCGTACTTCTCCCTCGACCTCCCCGAGCTGCACCAGCTGCGGGCGCTGATTGATGAAGCCCGTGCACTGCAGGACAACAAGGACGCCCCGCTGCAGATCAGCCGCTTCCAGGCGGGCCTGTGGGACGAGCTGGCGCAGCTGGGAATCGTGGACGAACAGGCGGCCGCCTGGCGTGAGGCGGTAGGCGGACTGCTTGAGGGCGGAGTGAACGGCCTGCCGCTGCCTGCCACGCTGAACGCCGACCTGCGCCCCTACCAGCTGGAGGGCTACAACTGGCTGACCTTCCTGTACCGGCACGGGCTGGGCGGGGTGCTGGCGGACGACATGGGCCTCGGCAAGACCGTCCAGGCTCTGGCGCTGATGTGCGCCGCCAAGGACCACGCCGCTGCTGGTGCTGCTCCGGTTGAGGACACGGCAACGCCCGACGGCGCCGCGCCCTTCCTGGTGGTGGCGCCCACGAGCGTCGTGGGCAACTGGGAGGCGGAGGCCGCGCGCTTCGCGCCGGGCCTCACCGTGCGGGCCATCGGCGAGACCTTCGCGAAGAACGGGGTGGACCCCGCCGAGGCCATGGCCGGGGCGGACATCATCATCACGTCCTATGCGCTGTTCCGGATCGACTACGACGCTTACGCCTCGCGGCAGTGGGCCGGGCTGGTGCTGGACGAGGCGCAGTTCGTGAAGAACCACCAGTCAAAGGCCTACCAGTGCGCCCGCAAGCTGCCGGCTGCGTTCAAGCTCGCCATCACCGGCACCCCGCTGGAGAACAACCTGATGGAGTTCTGGGCGCTGACATCGATCGTGGCGCCCGGCCTGTTCGCGAGTCCCAAGCGGTTCGCCGAGTACTACCAGAAGCCGGTGGAAAAAAACGGTGACAAGGGGCAGCTGGACAAGCTCCGCCGTCGGGTCCGCCCTCTGATGATGCGCCGGACGAAAGAGCAGGTCATCCACGACCTGCCGCCCAAGCAGGAGCAGATCCTTGAAGTGGTGCTGAACCCTCGGCACCAGAAGGTCTACCAGACACACTTGCAGCGGGAACGGCAGAAGATCCTGGGCCTGATCGACGACGTCAATAAAAACCGCTTCACCATTTTCCAATCGCTCACACTGCTGCGGCAGCTGAGCCTGGATGCGTCGCTGGTGGACGCGTCGCTGTCCGGTGTGCGGTCCAGCAAGCTGGACGTCCTGTTCGAACAGCTCGAGGACCTGGTGGCCGAAGGCCACCGGGCGCTGATCTTCAGCCAGTTCACGGGTTTCCTCGGGAAGGTCCGTGAGCGCCTCGTCGAGGAGAACATCGAGTTCTGCTATCTCGACGGCGGAACCCGGAACCGCACCGACGTGGTGAACGAGTTCAAGAACGGCGCGGCCCCGGTGTTCCTGATCAGCCTCAAGGCCGGCGGCTTCGGGCTGAACCTGACCGAGGCCGACTACGTGTTCCTGCTGGACCCGTGGTGGAACCCCGCCTCCGAAGCCCAGGCCGTGGACCGCACGCACCGCATCGGCCAGGCCAGGAACGTGATGGTCTACCGGCTGGTGGCCAAGGACACCATCGAGGAGAAGGTCATGGCGCTGAAGGCGAAGAAGTCGCAGCTCTTCGCCGACGTGATGGAAGGCGATGCCCTGTCCGGCGGTTCGCTGACCGCTGAGGACCTGGCCGGGCTGTTCAACGACTGACAACCTGCCGGGACGACACGAATCGGGCCGCGGCCGGTGTAGTCCGGGGCGGCAGCGCAGCCAGCTTCATGAGCCGCCGGCCCAGCGCCTTGCCCTTGCCCTTCCACCAGCTGTCCTCATCGTTGTCTGTGTACCACCGGTAGGTCACGACGACCAGCACAAACATCCCGGCAGTGACGTCCGGCCATACGCCGGACGCCGCCGCGATCAGCACCTTGATCGCCGTGACCAGGATCGCCGGCGGCGCCAGCGTCCGGAAGACGGTGTTGGCCACGTAGCGGCGGTGGGAACGGGGCACTGAGAGCACCCGGACCATGTCGAAGCAGGCGCACACGACGACGAGGACCTGCCCCAGTGTCAGAAGGACCGTGCCCGGCAGGGAGGCTGCGAATTGCACCGCCGATGCCAGTCCGGAGCTCATGGCCTGCTCCAGGACGATTCAAGACCGGATGCCGCGGATCCTTGCCGGGACCCGGCCCGCCTGCCCGAAAAGTACATTTCGTTGCCCCCGTCACTGTGACTGTTGCCCTGCCAGACCAATTCAACGACCCGCCGAACGCTTAAGTCACCGTGGGCAGCTACCCGTCTTTTGCGCCGCAACTACCCGGAATTACTCGGCAGTACGCAGGCAGTCCGCAGTCGGCGCCTGGGTGCAGCATCCCCGGAAGCGATGCTTGACCCGCTGCCGGCACGCATGTCATGGTTGCAATTCCGGCACCCAGCGCCTCCGTGCGGCGGTCACGCCACCGCGCAACGTCAGCCGACAGACCAGAACGGACAGACGCATGACGAGACTGTTGATCGCTGGCCCTCCCGGGTCGGGCAAAGGCACCCAGGCGCACCGCCTCAGCGAAAAGTTGGGCATCCCGGAGATCTCCACCGGGGACATGTTCCGAAGCCACCTGAGTGACCAAACGCCTCTGGGCAACCAGGCCAAAAAATATCTCGATGCCGGCGACCTTGTGCCCGACCACATCACTACGGCCATGGTGCGGGAGCGGTTGCAGCAGGACGACACGGGGAATGGCTTCCTGCTCGACGGTTACCCCCGAACCCTGAGCCAGATGGAGAACCTGGACGGCATTCTCGAGAGCAGCGGGAAAACCCTGGACGCTGTTCTGGAAGTCACCGCTGATGACGACGAGATCGTCCGCCGGCTCCTGCTCCGTTCCCGGGCCGAAGGGCGCAGCGATGACACCGAGAGCGTCATCCGTCACCGCCTGCAGCTTTACCGCGAAGAGACCCAGCCCGTCATCGCACGCTACGGCCGACGCGGCATACTGGTCTCCGTCGATGGCACCGCCGACGTCGACCACGTCACCGCCAGCGCGCTGAAGGGGATCGAAACCGTCAAAGCGCGGACTGCCACCTGACAGCCGCGCCGGCGCATTTCTCCAGCCGCGGGCGCTTCACACCGCTTTCCACGCATACCGCCGCTCGGGACGTCCGACGCCGTACTTGAGGGTCACATCCACCAGCCCCTCATCGTTGAGGTACTCCAGGTAGCGCCGCGCACTCACCCGGGAAGTGCCGACCAGGACGGCCAGCTCAGCCGCGGAAACGTCCCCCGTGGCCGCGTGCAGCGCCCGCTCCACCACCTGCAGCGTCTCGGCGCTGCATCCCTTCGGCAGTGGCCGGTCCCCGCGCTCCAGGCCGAATACCCGGTTGACGTCGGCCTGTTCCGCCACATCTTTCGAGGAGGCAAGGCTCTGGTAGGCATTCCGGTAATGCTCCAGGCGTTCCTGCAGGTCCGTCTGGGAGAACGGCTTGATCAGGTAATGCACGATCCCGCCGCGCAGGGCACGCCGCACCGTCTCCACTTCCCGGGCGGCGCTGATGACCAGGACGTCCAGCTCGGGCGCCACCTCCCGCAGGCGGTGCATCAGGTCAAGCCCGTTGATGTCCGGGAGATGGATGTCCAGCAGTACGAGGTCAGGCTGGAGCCTGGTCGTTTCCAGAATCGCCTGGGCCCCGGTATGGGCAACCCCGACGACGGCGAAACCCGGCGTGCGCTGGATGAATCCGGCGTGGACTTTGGCAACCATGAAGTCGTCGTCAACAATCAGGACACTGATCATGGCCGCCCTCCCTTACCCTTGTGACCGATGGGAAAAAGCTCCGCCGTGAAAACTGCGCCGGCGTCGTTGTGTACCGTGAGTCGTCCGCCCCTGCGCTGGCAGACCACCCGCGCAAGCGCGAGGCCGTAGCCGCGGCCGCCGTCGGACGAATTCTTGGTGCTGAATCCCTGCCGGAAGATGTCATCCATGACGTCCGCCGGGACGCCCGGACCGGAGTCCCGCACCACCACCCGCACACCGCCGTCGGCCTCCTCGATGAGCACCTCCGCCTCGGCGTCGAAAGCGGCATTCGTGACTGCATCGAGCGCGTTGTCCACGAGGTTGCCCACCACGGTGGTGAGGTCCCGGGACAGCTCCTCATCCACTCTGCCCAGCCTGGAGTCCGGCGCAAGTTCCAGCGAAACGCCGCGCTCGGCGGCAAGGCTCGACTTCGCGATGAGCAGGGCTGCCAGGGCTGGATCTTCAATCCGGCTGGTCACTTCATCGTTGAGGCGCGTGCGGTTGGACGTCGTGCCGTTCACGAACTGGACGACGGCGTCATACTCGCCGATCTGGATCAGCCCGGAAATCGTATGGAGCTGGTTGGCGAATTCATGCGCCTGCGCGCGGAGGGTGTCCGTGGCCGTCCGCGTCGTGCCAAGCTCCCGTTCGAGGGAGGCCAGTTCCGTCCGGTCGCGCAGCGTGGTCACCGAACCGATGACGCGCCCGTGCGAGCGCATGGGCATCCGGTTCAGCACCAGCAGGTTCTCCCCCACCAAGACCAGGCGGTCCGGACCGGGCTGGTCCTGCGTCAGCACTTCCTTCAGGGCGGGCTGCACCCTCAGGCTGCCAAGACTCTTGCCCACGCAGTCGTCGGGCAGGCCCAGCAGGCGCCGGGCACTGTCATTGACCACAGAGATCCGCTGTTGGGGGTCGAGCGCCACCACTCCCTCCTTGAGTCCGTGGAGCATGGCTTCGCGGTTCTCGACGAGGCCGGTGATCTCATCCGGCTCCATGCCCAGGGTCTGACGCTTGACCCGCCGGGCCAGCAGCAGCGATCCCGCCACACCCAGGACGCTGGCAACGCCCAGGTAGGTCAGCAGGTTCGGAACGGCATCGCCCAGCCGCTCCAGAACGGACGGGAAGTTCCTGCCGACGGCGGCTATGCCGACCATCTTGCCCCGGTCGTCCAGCACTGGCACGTGAGCCGAGAGCGCTTCCGAGGCCCCGCTCCCCACCAATCCGGTCCAGGCCCGCCCGGACATCACCACGCTGTCGCCGAGCTCCATCTCGCGGCCCTCCTGTGATGGGTCCCAGGACGTCACTACCGTCCTGTCAGCGCGGGCCAGGGTAACCTGCGAGGAACCCGAGATGGTCCGCACCGACTCTGCAACCGAGGGGAGTGCGGACCCGCTGCCCGGCTGGGCGTTTGCCAGCAGGCTGCGGACCGTCGGATTGGCAGCCAGAGTCTCGGCGGCCGACAGCGCACGGCGCCCTTCGATCCGTTCAAAGGTTGCAGCGGACTGCGCCAGCGAGATTGCCACCACCGCCACCAGCACTGCCAGCACAATCAGCAGCTGGAGCCTGAGATACTGCCCCGCGAGGGACATTCCTCGCCGTCGAGTCATGTGCTGCTGTCTTCCTTGTGTTTTCAGGTGGGGCGGGAGGTCTTCACCGCGCCCGCGGTTCCGCGCCGTCTGCATCGCGGTGGGGTGAACTATACCCCACACGGGCCGGCTGATTTTCGCCGGCATGCGAGGCTTCTTCGAGCGCTACCGCGGCTCCGTTTGCGCCCCGTTGCACGTCTGGTTGCAGCCCGGAAACGTGAACGCAATGAACTTAACTTTCTCTGGTTACACAAGAGTGAGCCGCATCACTTTGGGCCCTAGCATCGGAGAACCCCGATCAAATGGATCAACGAGAAGAGGAACAACATGCGCGGATTCAGCGCATTGCGCGTAGCTGCGGTCGCTGCAGGCATCGCCCTATTGGCTACAGGCTGCGGAGCAACCGGCAAGACTGCCGCAGGCCCGTCCACCGCCGCTGCGGACAGCTCCCCCCTGGCGGGGCTGCGCATCATGGTGCCCAACACTCCCGGTGGTGGCTACGACACCACGGCCCGAGCAGCGGCGAAGGTCCTCGAAGACGAGAAGCTCGCCACGAACCCGGAGGTCTTCAACCTGGCCGGCGCAGGCGGCACGGTGGGCCTGGCCCGCATCGTGAACGAAAAGGCCAACGGCGACCTCACCATGCTGATGGGTCTGGGCGTCGTCGGAGCCAGCTACACCAACAGGTCCGAGTCGAAGCTGACCGAGACCACTCCACTGGCCCGCCTCATCGAGGAGCCGGGCGCCATCATGGTGTCCAAGGACTCGCCGTACAAGACCATCGACGACCTCGTGGCCGCCTGGAAGAAGGACCCGTCCAAGGTAAGCGTGGGCGGCGGCTCCTCCCCCGGCGGCCCGGACCACCTCCTGCCCATGCAGCTCGCGGGTGCGGTGGGCATCGACGCCACCAAGGTCAACTTTGTCTCCTACGACGGCGGCGGTGACTTGCTCCCCGCCATCCTCGGCAACAAGCTGGGCTTTGCTGCCTCAGGCGCCGGGGAATACCTCCAGCAGATCAAGACCGGAGACATCCGCGTCCTGGCCACCAGCGGCGAAAAGAAGCTTGAGGGCGTGGATGCCCCCACGCTCAAGGAGTCCGGCATCGACCTGGTCTTCACGAACTGGCGCGGCATCGTGGCTCCTCCCGGAATCAGCGACGCCGACCGTGACGCCCTGATCGCCACCCTCAAGAAGATGCACGAGTCGGCGTCCTGGAAGGAAACCCTGAAGACCCACAGCTGGTCCGACGCCTTCATCACCGGTGACGAATTCAAGTCTTTCCTCACGGAACAGGACAAGCGCGTTGCCGACGTTCTGACGAAGCTCGGCCTGGCGTGACCTCCTTGTCATCCCGCCTCAAAGGCCGCTCCGAGCTGGGCGTCGCCGCCCTGCTCGGGGCGGCCGGCGCCCTGGTCCTCCTGGATGCAGCGCGCCTGGTCACGCCCTACTCCCAGTCGGACCCCGTGGGCCCCAAGACCCTGCCCGTCATCGTGGGAGCGCTCCTGCTCGTCTCCGCCGTGATGCTGGCCGTGAATGTCCTCCGCGGCGGCCACGGCGAGGCCGAAGCCGGGGAAGACGTCGACCTGAGTCATCCCGCGGACTGGAAGACCGTCCTCCCGCTGGCCGGCGCCTTCATCGCCAACATCCTTCTGATCGACTGGGCCGGCTGGGTCATCTCCGGAACGGTGCTCTTCTGGGGCAGCGTCTGGGCCCTCGGAAGCCGCCACTATGTCCGCGACGGGCTCATCTCGCTGGCCCTGGCGCTGCTGACGTTCTACGGCTTCTACCTCGGCCTGGGCATCGCCCTTCCGGCCGGACTCCTTGAAGGGATTCTCTAGATGGACATCCTGTCCTCACTGATGGACGGGTTCGCAACGGCGCTGACCCCCATCAACCTCCTCTACGCCCTGATCGGCGTCATCCTCGGCACTGCAGTCGGCGTCCTCCCCGGCATCGGACCGGCCATGACCGTGGCCCTGCTCCTGCCGGTGACCTACGTCCTGGAGCCAACCAGCGCCTTCATCATGTTCGCCGGCATCTACTACGGCGGCATGTACGGCGGCTCCACCACCTCCATCCTGCTCAACACTCCGGGTGAGTCGTCGTCCGTGATTACCGCGATCGAGGGCAACAAGATGGCCAAGGCAGGCAGGGCCGCGCAGGCCCTGGCCACGGCAGCCATCGGCTCCTTTGTGGCCGGCACCATCGGCACGGCGCTACTGGTGGTTTTCGCCCCCATCGTGGTCCAGTTCGCAGTCAGCCTCGGCTCCCCCAGCTACTTCGCCATCATGATCCTGGCCCTGTTGGCCGTCACCGCCGTCCTGGGCGCTTCCCGGCTGCGCGGCTTTGCCTCGCTGGGTCTCGGCCTGGCCATCGGCCTCGTGGGCATCGATTCCGTCAGCGGTCAGCGGCGCCTCACCTTCGGCCAGCCGCTGCTGGCCGACGGGCTGGACATCGTGGTGGTCGCCGTCGCCATCTTCGCCGTCGGCGAGGCCCTGTGGGTGGCGGCGCACCTGCGCCGCACTCCGCTGCAGATCATTCCCGTCGGCCGGCCCTGGATGGGCAAGGAAGACTGGAAGCGGTCCTGGAAACCCTGGCTGCGCGGGACGGCCCTCGGCTTCCCCTTCGGCGCGCTCCCAGCCGGCGGCGCGGAGATCCCCACCTTCCTCTCCTACGTGACCGAGAAGCGGCTTTCGAAGCACCCGGAGGAGTTCGGCAAGGGCGCCATCGAAGGCGTCGCCGGACCCGAAGCGGCCAACAACGCCGCGGCAGCGGGCACCCTGACCCCGATGCTCGCCCTCGGTTTGCCCACCAACGCCACGGCCGCCGTCATGCTCGCCGCCTTCGTCCAGTTCGGCATCCAGCCCGGACCCCTCCTGTTCGCCAACGAAGGCCCGCTGGTCTGGGCGCTGATCGCCAGCCTGTTCATCGGCAATACGCTGTTGCTGCTGGTCAACCTTCCGCTGGCCCCGGTGTGGGCGAAGCTCCTGCGGCTCCCCCGCCCGTACCTTTACGCCGGCATCCTGTTCTTCGCCACCCTGGGCGCGTACTCCGTGAACCTCCAGTCGTTTGACCTGGTGATCCTGCTGGTCCTGGGCGCCCTCGGCTTCATGATGAGGCGCTACGGCCTGCCGGTGCTGCCCCTCATTCTCGGCGTGATACTGGGGCCGCGCCTGGAAAAGCAGCTCCGTCAGACGCTGCAGCTCTCCGCCGGCGACGTCTCCGGACTCTGGAGCGAGCCGATCGCCGTCGTCGTGTACATCCTGGTGGGAATCATCCTGGTCTGGCCGCTGCTGCTGAAGACGTGGCGCCGCGCCCGCCCCCGCCAGCTGGCAGCCGTCGGTACTTTCGCTGACAGCCCCCTTGTGGACGGCCCCCTCGCGGACAGCCCTACGGCGGCACGGTCGACGGCGCACAGCCCGACGGCGGCCGACTCAACGGCGGCCCGCGACAGGCAGGCAGTTGCCACCGACGGCCAGGAAAACGCGGACACCCACGTCAGCAACGGACAGGAGAAACAGTGAGCATCATCGTCGGGTACGTTCCCACGGCAGAGGGCGCAGCAGCCCTGGACCGGGCGATCGCCGAGGCCCGGAGAAACCAGAGCCGGCTCGTCATCATCAATTCCTCGCGGGGCGACGCCCTGGTGGACAAACGCTACGTCCAGGCCGAGGACCTCAACGCAGTCACCGAGCGGCTGGAACGAGAGGGTGTAGAGCATCTCGTGCTGCAGCCGGTCCGCGGGAATGATGCAGCCAACGAGGTGCTGGAAGCCGCAGAGAAGTACCGCGCCGACCTGATTGTCATCGGCCTCCGGAAGCGCACGCCGGTGGGAAAGCTGATCATGGGCAGCACGGCGCAGCAGATCCTGCTCGAAGCCTCCTGCCCGGTGCTGGCGGTCAAGGCCGGCGCCTGACGCTGCGGCGGAGTAATCACCAGCCCGCCACACGCACCCCGTCAACAACCACGCCTCGGGCCGGTGTCCGATCCATTGGGATCCGGATACCGGCCCGAGGCGCTTTGAAAGGACCATCATGACTGTTTGCGCCCCCGATCTCCGGGCCCGTCCAACGTGGCCGCCCCGTGAACCCGTGGCCAACTGGGCAACGCTCAACCGTCCGGTACCGTAAAGCCATGAACCAGTACCGGCTAGCCATTCTGGACGACTATCAAGGCGTCGCGGAGGACTTCGCCCCGTGGAGCTCCCTGACGCAGCGGGGCGTCGCCGTTACGGTGTTCGGCGGGCATTTCGCCTCTGAAGCCGAAACCGCGGCGGCCCTCGCGGACTTTGACATCGTCATAGCCATGCGGGAGCGCACGCCGTTTCCCCGCAGCGTCATCGGGCAGCTGCCCCGGCTGAAACTGCTGGTGACCACGGGCGCCGCCAATGCGGCCATCGATCTGGAGGCGGCAACCGACCACGGCATCGTGGTGTGCGGCACCGGCGGCTCACCCACAGCCGCGCCTGAACTGACGTGGGCACTGCTGCTGGCTTTCGCCCGGAACCTGACCGCGGAAGAGGCCTCCTTGCGCTCCGGCCACTGGCAGACCGCCATCGGTTTCGAGCTGTCCGGAAAGACCCTGGGAATTGTCGGGCTGGGAAAGATCGGGAAGCGCATCGCCGCCTACGGCCGCGCCTTCGGGATGGACGTGCTGGCCTGGAGCCAGAATCTGACGGAGGAAACCGCCGCGGCGGCCGGCGCCCGCAGGGTCAGCAAGGAAGAACTCTTCATAGAGTCCGACGTCGTGTCCCTGCACCTGCGCCTGTCGCCGCGTTCGGAGGGGACGGTTGGCGAACGCGAGCTGCAGCTCCTCGGCCCCGAAGGTGTCCTGGTCAACACCGCCCGCGGCGCGCTCGTCGACGAGACTGCTCTCGTCTCCGCCCTGCAGGAGGGGTGGATCCGCGGGGCGGCCATTGACGTGTTCGACCAGGAACCGCTGCCGGCAGGACACGCCCTGCTGGCCGCGCCCCGGACGCTCCTGACGCCCCATCTGGGCTATGTCACACAGGAGAGCTACCGGGCCTTCTTCGGCGGCGCGATCGAGGATGTAACTGCCTGGCTGGACGGCGCCCCGGTCCGGACGCTGACGCCCTGACGAACCGCAGCGGTCACGCGGTCCGGGAGGGCCGCCGTCGGGCGTTCATTCCCGTTCAACCGTGACGGTGCCGGCATCGCCGTCCACGTGGATTAGCTGGCCGCTGGCCAGACGCTGGCTGGCCACGCCGGTGCCGAGAACCGCGGGGATGCCGTACTCCCGGGCCACGATTGAGCTGTGGCTCAAAGGGCCTCCAACGTCGGTGACCACCGCCGAAGCCATGGCGAACAGCGGAGTCCAGGCCGGAGTGGTCATGCGGGCGACGAGCACCTCACCGGGCTGCATGGTGGCGAAGTCTTCGGGGCCGGCCAGCAGCCGTGCTGGCGCGGTCACCTGACCTGAGCTGGCGCCGGTCCCCGAGATCCGGTCGCCGCGCTGCTGCTGGGAACCGGCCGGCATCATCTTTCCGAACGCACGGTCTGCCCAGCGGCTTTCGGGGAGCATCTGCGGCGCCGCGGCCTTCCGCTGCCCGCGCCACAGCATCTTGCGCTGGGCCACGGCCTCCGCGCGGACGGGCTGCCCGGCACCGCTGATGGCCGCACCGGGAGTGGCCAGTCCGAAGTCGATGGCATGTCGGAGTTCGTCGAGCCGCAGCCAGAAGATGTCCCCGGGCTCTGTGATGACGCCCGAGCCGACCAGCCGTTGTCCAAGCTCCAACAGCATCCGCCGCATCAGCGGCCAGGCCAGGCCGATGTCCGCCAAGGCATCCTCACGGACGGGCGCTGCCTTCTGTGCCCAGCGCAGCAGCCGGTCGAACGAGGCGCGCCGGGCGGGATCCAGCCGCTCCCGGACCAGCCGGCTCTGGTCCTCCCGGCGGGACGCCGAGAGCTGCTGGCGCTGGTAGGGGTCGTTGCCCTGCCCGCGCACGAAGAATTTCAGGGTTTCCAGCAAGGCCGAAGGATCATCGGCCGGAACCGGATTGACGAAGTCAAGGTTGTAGACGGCGTGTCCGAATTGGTCCAGATGCCGCTGAAACCGCTTGGTCCACTGCTCCCACGCGGCGGGGTCGACGCCTGCTGGCGGAGTCCCCGTGCGGACTGCCGCCGCTACCGCGGCGGCAGAACCCTCCGTGATGGCGGCGGCAAGATTCGGGCGTCCACGGGCCCAGGCCGCCAGGTCGTAGAGCGACTTCTCCGCCCGGATGGGCTCACTGTCATAACCCAGCAGGAAAGTCTGGCCCGCCGGGTCGCCGTCGCGGCGGACCAGCCGGTCATAAAACGCCCGGAACAGGATCTCACTCGTTGCCGCGATCGGAATGACCGACTGCACCGCGGTGTAGTACACGGTGCCGGCGTCCAGCAGGGCCGAGATCCCCTTGAACAGTTCCGACGCCGGCAGGTCCGTCAGCGGCTTGGATGCCCACGACTTCACTATGCCCCGGTAGCGGGGGTGGGAATGGTCCCGCCATCCCCTGATGCCCATATGCGCCTTGCCGCGGGCCAACGCGGCAACGGCGGTCAGGGACTTGCCCATCACCCGCCACATTCCGGCGGAGCTGTAGTAGTAATACGCATATCCGTTAATCGTGGGCAGGGACACGTCTCCGTCCCGCACGACGTCGCTGCCGACCGCCTCCCTCAGCAGCGCCTTGAGGGACCGGGTCACCGAGCCGTCGATGAGGTCGGCGAACAGCGGTGAGAGCGGATCCGGCAACTGCTCCACAATGCTCGCCCGGAAGTACAGACCCTTCGGATAGGGCAACTCCCAGTCAGTCGGGGTATCGGCCGACGGTTCAGGCAGCGCGGTGATCGGCCTGGCCTGCACGATGAAGAACTCCCCGCCCGCCCGCGCCCATTCAATGTCCTGCGGCGCCGCGAAATGCTCCGCGATGGCCGTTCCCTGGCGCGCCAGAGCGGCCGCCGCGGCGTCGTCGAGCACCGGCTCCCGGCGCTTCGGCTCCGGGACCGGCTGCTCAGCGGTCCCATCTTTGGAGTAGGCCATCATGACCTCTTTGTCAGCAGTGAGCCGCGACAGGATCCGGCCCGCGGCAGGGTCCACCACGATGTCGTCGGTGGTCACGGCACCGCTGACCACGGACTCCCCCAGCCCCCAGGAGGCACTGACCACCACCTGGTCGCGGCGGCCGTTGGCCGGGTTGGCAGTGAACATCACTCCGGCGGAGTCGGACTCGACCATCTGCTGGATCACAACCGCCAGCCGCACTGTGGCCGGGTCGAGGCCTTCGCGGGCCCGGTAGGCCATGGCGCGGGCGTTCCACAGCGATGCCCAGCAGGCAATGACCGAGGCAGCCACGGCCTCAGCACCGCGGATGTTCAGGTAGGTGTCCTGCTGGCCGGCGAAGCTTGCGGAGGCCAGGTCTTCGGCCGTGGCCGAGGACCGGACCGCCACCGGGATATCCTCACCCGAGGCGTCCGGAAGGGCGTGGCCGAGACGGCTGTAGGCCTCGCTGAGTTCGCGGGCGATTCCGGGTGGCATCACGCGGTCCGAAAACAGGGAGCGGATCTGCTGCGCCGCACCGTCGTAGTCCTGCTGCGGCGCGTCGGCGGGAAGAGTGGCAAGTTCCAGGATCCGCGCACCGAGTCCGTTGGCCTCGACGAAGTCAGCGTAGGCGGCTGTGGTGAGCACGAAGCCCCGTGGCACATGAAACCCTGCCTGGGTGAGTTCGCCGAGGTTGGCTCCCTTGCCTCCGGCTTCCTCCACGTCGCCGCGCCCGAGCTGGTCAAAGTCCTTGATGTAGGTCACGACCGTGCATCCCTTCTGCCCGGGCCACTTACGCCCTGAACGAGACGCCGCGCTGCGCCTGGTTCATCCCATTCTGGCATGCAGGATCACAGCGATCTATGGGTTGTTCGCTCCCCGGGGGCGCCACACCACCACGGCCTGTGACCGTGGCCGGGGCCGCTGGCCGCGGGCAAGGCTGACGACGTCCCCGGCGGCACCGGCGGCAAAGATCCGGGAGTCAATGGAGTCTCGACGTCGGGCGAGTTCCTCGGTCAGCTCGCCCACCCGCCGCTGCAGCGCGGCCACCTGGTTCTCCAGTTGCAGGATGCGCTTGATGCCTTCGAGGGAGACGCCTTCCTGGGACAGGCGCTGCACCTCGCGCAGCATGTTGACATCCCGCTGCGAGTACCGGCGGGACTTGCCCGGCGCACGGCTGGGCGAGACGATGCCCAGCCGGTCATACTGGCGAAGCGTCTGCGGGTGCATGTCAGCCAGTTCGGCCGCCACCGAGATGACGAAGATCGGCTGATCGAAGTTAATGTCCACGGCTGACGCCCGTTTCTAGAGCCGGGCCTTGGCTGCCAGGCCCTCGCGGACGTCCGCGCCGGCGGTGGCGGCGGCAAACGCCTTCACGGCCTCCTCGGCTTCCTTGCTCAGGTTCTTCGGAACGGCGACGTCGATCGTCACCAGCAGGTCGCCGGTGCCCTTGGAGGTCTTCACGCCGCGGCCCTTGACCCGGAGAGTGCGCCCCGCGGGCGTGCCAGCGGGAACGCGGACCCGGACATGCTCGCCGTCGATCGTGGGAACCTCGATGTCGGCGCCCAGAGCAGCTTCCGCGAAGGTGACCGGCACGTGGATGCGGAGGTTGTCGCCGTCGCGCGTGTAAAAGTCGTGGTGTTTGACGTTGACCGTCACCATGAGATCGCCGTTGCCCGCGGGACCGTACTGGCCCTTTCCGCGGACGCGGACCTTCTGGCCGTCCTTGATGCCGGCCGGAACACGGACGTCGATGACTTCTCCGTCCGGCTCGCGCAGGCCGATGGTGGTGCCGCGGATGGAACCGGCGAAGGAGATGCTGGTGGTTGCCGTGCGGTCCGCACCCTTCTGCGGCGCGCGCTGGTACCCGGCAGGACCCCCGGCGCCGCCAAAGCCGCCGCCGAACAGGTCGGCGAACTCGGGCGGGACGCCGCCGGGCGTGCTGAAGCCGCCGGATTGGCGTCCGGCGTTGCCGGTGAAGAGCCCGCCAAAAAGGTCCTCGAAGCCGCCGTTGGCCGTGCTTCCGGCACCGTGCGGAGCGAACCGTGCCCCGCCGCCCATGGCCCGGATGGCGTCATACTGCTGGCGCTCCTCGGGGTCGGACAGCACGGAGTACGCCTCAGAGATGTCCTTGAACTTCTTCTCCGAAGCAGCGTCACCGGAGTTCGTATCCGGGTGGTGCTGGCGCGCGAGCTTCCGGGTCCTTACGGACCAAGCCACCACGCTCCGGCAGGCCCGATGCCACTCCCAGGGCCCATGTTCCGCTTCGCGATCGTGTCAGCTCACCTTATGCAGGGACTGCCACGATAACCTGTGCCGCGCGGAGGACGCGCTCGCCTGACTTGTAGCCGGATCGGAGCACCTGGCTGACGGTGTCAACCTCGATGTCCGCGCCGGGCTGCTGGATGAGGGCCTCGTGGATCGTGGGATCGAATTCCACGCCGGTCTCATCGATGCGCACCAGGCCGTACGTCTTGAGCGCGTTCTCCAGCTTGGCGGCGATCGCGGCGAACGGGCCGTCGGTCAGGTCACCGTGCTGGCGGGCGGCGTCGACGTCGTCGAGCACCGGCAGCAGCGAGTTCAGGACGCCGATGACGGCCATCTCCCCTGCCACGGCACGGTCGCGTTCGACGCGCTTGCGGTAGTTGACGTACTCCGCCTGGAGGCGCAGCAGATCGTTCTTCAGCTCCGCAGCAGCCGCGGCGTCAGTTCCCTGGGCCACGGATTCCTCCGCCGGCACCTCCACCTGGTTGAGGATTTCCTCAGCCTGGGCGAGGGCGTCGCCGTTCGAATCCGCGGAAGCACCAGCCGGATCGGCGGGCTGCTCTCCCTCGGGGTGGCGGGCCTGCCCGGTCACCGGGTCCACCTTGCGGTGGTCCCGGATAACAGGCTCGTCGCGCTGCCCGCCCTGATCCCGGGAAGAGCTGTGCTCTTCTTCGTTACCGTGATGAGGCATGGCTACTTCTTCTCTTCTTCGTCAACGATTTCGGCGTCGACGATATCTTCATCTGAAGAACCTGCCTTGTCGCCGGCCGGGGCGCCTTCGGCACCTGCTGCGCCGGTGGCGCCGTCCGGGGAACCGGCCTGGGCGTAGATGGCTTCGCCGAGCTTGGTCTGGGAAGCCTGCAGCTTCTCAAACGCGGTCTTTACGGCCGCGTCATCGGTGCCTTCGAGTGCCTTCTTGAGGGCGTCGACGTCGGCCTGGACCTCGGTCTTGACCTCTTCGGGCAGCTTGTCCTTGTTGTCCGCGATCAGCTTGTCCACGGAGTAGGCGAGCTGTTCGGCGGTGTTGCGGGTGTCGGTTGCCTCGCGGCGTGCCTTGTCCTCGGCTGCGTGCTCCTCGGCGTCCCGGACCATGCGCTCGATGTCGTCCTTGGAAAGCGCGGTGCCGCCGGTGATGGTCATGGACTGTTCCTTGCCGGTGCCCTTGTCCTTTGCGGAGACGTGCACGATTCCGTTGGCGTCGATGTCGAAGGTGACCTCGATCTGCGGAACGCCGCGCGGGGCCGGAGCGATGCCGGTCAGTTCGAACGTGCCCAGCGGCTTGTTGTCGCGGGTGAATTCACGCTCGCCCTGGAAGACCTGGATGGCCACGGACGGCTGGTTGTCATCCGCCGTGGTGAAGGTCTCGGAACGCTTGGTGGGGATGGCCGTGTTGCGCTCGATCAGGTGCGTCATCACACCGCCCTTGGTTTCAATGCCAAGGGACAGCGGCGTGACGTCGATCAGGAGAACGTCCTTACGTTCGCCCTTGAGCACGCCTGCCTGCAAGGCTGCGCCTACGGCCACAACCTCATCCGGGTTGACGCCCTTGTTCGGCTCCTTGCCGCCGGCCAGTTCCTTCACGAGGTCGTAGACGGCAGGCATACGGGTGGAACCGCCGACGAGCACGATGTGGTCGATGTCGGAGAGCTTGATGCCGGCTTCCTTGATGACGTCGTGGAACGGCTTCTTGGTGCGCTCGAGCAGGTCCTTGGTGAGGTCCTGGAACTTGGCGCGGGTCAGCTGCTCGTCCAGGTGGACGGGGCCGTCGGGGGTGACGGACAGGTACTGGAGGGAGACGTTGGTGCTGGAGGAGGAGGAGAGTTCCTTCTTGGCCTGCTCGGCAGCTTCACGGAGGCGCTGCAGGGCGATCTTGTCCTTGGACAGGTCGATGCCCTTGACCTTGAGCTGGTTCAGCAGGTACTCAACGACGCGGTTGTCCCAGTCATCGCCGCCGAGGCGGTTGTCACCGGCGGTGGCGCGCACCTGGATGGTGGAGAAGTCATCTTCGTCCTTGCCGACTTCCAGCAGGGAGACGTCGAACGTGCCGCCGCCGAGGTCGAAGACCAGGATGAGTTCGTCTTCCTTGCCCTTGTCCAAGCCATAGGCGAGGGCGGCCGCGGTGGGCTCGTTGACGATGCGCAGGACGTTGAGGCCCGCGATTTCGCCGGCCTCCTTGGTGGCCTGGCGCTCGGCATCGTTGAAGTAGGCCGGAACGGTGATCACGGCGTCGGTGACCTTTTCACCGAGGTAGGACTCGGCGTCGTTCTTCAGCTTCATCAGCACGCGTGCGGAGATTTCCTGCGCGGTGTACTTCTTGTCGTCGATCTGCACGCCCCAGTCGGTGCCCATGTGGCGCTTGACGGAGGCGATGGTGCGATCGATGTTGTTGACGGCCTGGCGCTTGGCGATCTCGCCGACCAGGACTTCGCCGGACTTGGAGAACGCAACGACGGACGGCGTGGTGCGGCCACCCTCGGCGTTGGCAATAACGGTGGGCTCGCCACCTTCGAGAACGGAGACGACGGAGTTGGTGGTTCCGAGGTCAATACCTACTGCACGTGACATGTGTTGCTTCCTTCTTTCTTGGAAACTGTGTGGCCCCGATGCTCGAGCATGTACGCCTAGTACTTGGCGTGTCGAATCGGGGCTCGCCCACTCCTTGAGCGATCTGCACTCAACTTTACTCAACGGACGGTTTAAGTCAATCCAAAGTTGAGTCGACTCGGCTCAAGTCTGCCATTTTGGTGGTCGCGCGCAAACAATTGGCCCCCGGTGATCCGCGGAATTTGGCGGAACACCGGGGGCCACGACGACGGCGCGAGCACAGTTTCGCTCTGCGTGAACCTGCTCTGGAGGTGCTTTCGCGGCGGCTCCTAGCCCCCGGCGGAGGTCCCGCCGTCGTCATTCCTCGGAGCGTTGACCTGGCCGTCCGTCAGTCCGTCCTTCACCTCACCGGCGGCGCCCCGCTCCCGCGCGGTTCCGGCGGCGCCGTAGTCGCCCTCGGGATATTCACCCTCTTCTTCGCCGGGGAGCTCCTGGCCCAATGTCCCCGCCTTGCCGTAATCGCCTTCGGAGTATTCGCCTTCTTCGGCCTCCGCAGGCACGTCACCGACCACGCCGGCATCGCCATAGTCACCGGCCGGGTAGTCACCCTTTTCGGCGGCGGCCTCATCGGCCACCACGCCGGCGTCGCCGTAGTCGCCTTCTACGTACTGACCGCTCTCGCCTTCAAGTGCAGGGTTCCTGGAGCTGTTGTGTGTCTTTCCTGCGGTATTGGACTCGCTGTTTTCAGTCATCGCTTGATCACTCCTTGGGAGGACTGGGCGCGTCCGGCCGGACGCACTGGAAGTCTACTCAGATGCGGCGGATGGCAACAGGGCACTGCGGAGGGGTGGCGGGGGTTCAGGGTCCGGCCGGCCGGAAGTGGAAATTGCCCCAGGCGCCAGTGGCGGAGCACCCGTTTTGTTCGGATGCCCCCGCCTTGCCTGTCAGCCGAGATGCAGCGCAGTCCACGAGACTGGCGGCAGAGTGATCGCGACTTGGCCGTCACGGACAGCGACGCTCTTGTTCCGGTTGAGGCCCACGCGGTCTGGATGGTCGAGTGTGTTCTTCGCATAAACATCCACATCGGAAAGCGTTTGAGCATCCAGGACAATAGCGCCGTTCAGAGAAGTTACGTCTATCGTCACGTTCGCTTCTTCGGTTTGGGAGCGGTTGACCAGAAAGACCGCGGTGGTGCGGGTTTCGGCGTCGAAGGTGGCGACCGCGTCGATGAGAGGGACAGTGCCGTAGACCTCCGTACTGTAGCCGTCGGCTTCCAGTTTGACGTCCAGAGCGGCTCCCTTGGCAAGTTTGGAAGTCAACGCGAAAGGGAAGAAAGTGGTCTGCTTCCATGCAGGGCCGCCCGGTTCGGTCATGATGGGGGCGATCACATTCACCAGTTGCGCAAGGGAGGCCGACGCGACCCTGTCTGCGTGTTTAAGCAGCGAGATCAACAGGTTGCCGAAAACGACGGCATCGGCGACGGAGTATGCATCCTCAAGCAGCCGCGGCGCCGTGGGCCAGTTATCGATTCCTTCGATTTTATCGACCTGCTGGAATCGCTCGAGGTACCAGACGTTCCATTCGTCAAAGGAAATGTTGATGGTCTTGGAGCTGCCGTTGACTGCCTTGACGTGGTCGGCCGTTGCAACCACAGATTCGATGAAGTGGTCCATGTCGGAGGCGGAGGCAAGGAAGGAGCCCAGGTCCCCGTTCTTCTCTTCGTAGTAGGCGTGGCAGGAGATGTAGTCGACGTCTTCGTATGCGTGGGTTAGGACAACTCGTTCCCATTCGCCGAAGGTGGGCATGTGGGCGCTGGATGAGCCGCAGACGACGAGTTCAACTGACGGGTCGAGCTGCCTCATGGCCTTTGCTGTCTGGGACGCGATCTTGCCGTAGTCATCAGCTGAGCGGTGCCCCAACTGCCAAGGGCCGTCCATTTCGTTTCCAAGGCACCACATCTTGATGCCGAAGGGTTCCTTGCGGCCGTTGGCTGCCCGGCGCTCGGACAGTTCCGTTCCGGAACTGATGTTTGTGTATTCCAGGAGGTCGAGGGCTTCCAGGGTGCCTCGGGTGCCGAGGTTGACGGCGAGCATCAGCTCGCTGCCTACCTTCTCCAGCCAGGAGCCGAACTCGTGCAGACCGACTTCATTAGTTTCGGTCGAGTGCCAGGCCAGATCAAGGCGGCGGGGACGCTGGTCCTTGGGCCCCACACTGTCCTCCCAGCGGAATCCGGAGACGAAGTTGCCGCCGGGGTAACGGATTGCGGAGACACCGAGTTCCTTGACGAGCCCGATGACGTCCGTGCGGAATCCGTCGGCATCTGCACTGGGGTGGTCGGGTTCATAGATTCCGTCGTAGACACAGCGGCCGAGATGTTCAACGAACGAGCCGAACAGGCGGGGATTGACGGGGCCCACGGCGAACTGCGGGTCGATGGTAAGGCGTGCGGAAACCATAGTTTTCTTTCAGGTAAGGGGAAGCACGGAACGGTACGCCGTGCTTAGCGACGACGTTCTATTTGAGGCTGCCGAGGGACAAGCCGCCTTGCCAGTACTTTTGCAGGGTCAGGAAGGCGACGACGAGAGGGATGATGGAGACGAAGGAGCCGACGATGATGAGGCTCCAGAGGGAATGACCGCCGCCGTTATTGGACGAAGCCAGTTGCTCCCAGAGCCCAATGCCAACTGTGAGCGGGTAGAGCTTTTCAGTGGACAGCATGGCCAGGGGCAGGAAGTAGTTATTCCACGTCCCAACTATGGAAAGCAGGAGAACTGTCACAAGAGCGGGGCGCAGCAGGGGGAGAGCCACCTGAAAGAAGGTGCGGAGCTCGCCGGCACCATCCACCCGGGCCGCGTCCAGCAGCTCGTCCGGCACGGCCTCGGCGGTGTAAACGCGCATGAGGTAAACGCCGAAAGGGCTCAGCAGCGATGGCAGGATGACGGCCCATACCGTGTCCGTCAGCTTGAGGTTGGACAGCAGGATAAAGGTGGGGATAACCAGGGCAGTCATCGGGACCATGACCGCGCCCAGCAGCAACGAGAAGGTCAAGTTTCGTCCCGGAAACCTATACTTCGCGAAGCCGTAGCCCGCCAGTACTGAGATCGCGGTGGCCCCCAGCCCGCCGCTAACGGCATATAGCAGTGAATTGCCCAGCCATCGCAGGTACTCTCCGCCGTTGTACGTGAAAAGGTCCTGAAGGTTGGCCACCAGGTTGAAGTTCTTGTCGAACCACATGGCGCCGGAGGAGCCGGCAAAAAGACCCTCCGTGTCCTTCGTGCTCGCCACGAAGAGCCACCAGATAGGGACCAGGAAATACAGAACCAAAACTCCCAGAAACACATGGGCCACCACGTTTCGACGCGGCTTGGGTCGCCGGGCCAGGGCGGGGACGCTGGTCGTGACTGCAGTCATGAGAGGGTGCTCCCTTTTTTACGGGTGGCGAACATGAAGGCATACACGGCGATAAAGACGATGATGCCGAGGGAAAAGGAAATGGCAGACGCGTAGTTGAACTGGGCGTAGCCGAAGGCCAGGTTGAATGCATAGATGTTGGGCGTGAAGTCCGGCGTGATACTCCCGTTGGCGACCGGGCCGAGGATCTGCGGCTCGGAGAAGAACTGGAGGGTTCCGATCAGAGCAAAAATAAGAATCAGCACGAGCGCAGATGACACCATGGGCACTTTGATCCGGAAGGCCACCTGCCAGGTGGAAGCACCGTCTATCTTGGCCGCCTCATACAGGGAAGGGTCGATTCCCTGCAGGGCCGCGTACACGATAATCATGTAGTACCCGGCCCACTGCCAGGTAACCACGTTCAGCAGTCCGTAGAAGACGTTGTCCTGGCTGAGAAGGAACGGTGCTGAAGCGTGAAAAAGGGAGAACACTTGCTGCATCGGTCCGAACGAGGGACTGTAGAGGAACCCCCACATGAGCGCGCCTATGACGGCCGGCACCGCATACGGCAGGAAGATCATCAGCCGGGAGAACTTGGCCAGTCGTGTCGTGAGGTGGTCCAGGACGAGGGCCGCGGCCAGCGAGACGGCCATTTGCACCGGTATCAGAACTAAGGAAAAACGGACTACGAACCCTACGCCCTTCAGGAATTGCGGATCCGAGAAGGCGTGAAAATAGTTCTCCAGCCCGCTAAATCGCGTACCGGTTGCCAGGCCCTTGGTAAACAGGCTCAGGTAAAGGGCGTAGGCCAGGGGGGCGAGGAGGAACGCGGCGAAAACTAACCCGAAGGGGGCAATGAAGAGCCACCCCGTCCGCGCCCTCCGTGCCATCACCGTCTGGATACGGGGAGCCCGTTTGCTGTCCACCTGCTCCGGGCGAGCCGGTAGTTCCTGTGGAGAATCTTGCGGCAAGGGTGTCACCGTTGACCCGTGAACTGCCATGATCTGTCCTGCGTCTTTCTATCGGTCGATCCGGCCTGCTCCGCCAACCATCAGGTCCCCGGAGCAGGCCCGGCTGCTAGTTGACTGTGAATCCCTGGCTCTTCGCGTAGTTCACCATGGTGTTCTGCAGCTCGCTGGCCGCCTCGTCTCCGGTGACTTTGCCTGAATTGATCTTGACCGTCTCGGCCTGCAGTTGCGCGTAGTAGTAGACGGTGAACGGGCTGTAGCTGAAGCCCTTGTAGGAGTTCTCGGCTGGAATATAGATGTCCTTGTTGGCCGTCTGGCCGCTAAAGAAATCGACGCGGTTGTTGATGAACGCAGCCGACCTCAGCACGTTCTGGTTCAGGGGAAAGATGGTCTGGGTCTTCCAGCCATCTGTGAGCGACGCGTCGTCGGCATAGAGGCCTTTGGCCACTTCGGCAGCCAGCTTCTTGTCTCCTGCTTGTGAAGTGACCGCAAAAGTTGATCCTCCCCAGTTCACAGAAACGGGGTTGCTGGCATCCCATTGCGGAAGGGCTGCCACGGCGAACGTGCCCTTCTCTTTTCCTTTACCCACGCCCGAGCCGGTCAGATATCCCGGTGCCCACGCCGCGGAAACATACGTCGCGTATTTGCCGCCGACCATGCCTGAAATGTAGTCGGTGGTGAACTGGTCCTGCGTCCCCACAAGGCCTTTCTTGACGAGCCCGGCCCAGTAGTTCAGCACGTCCTTCGCCGGCTGGCTATCCAGCTGGATTGAAATCTTCTTTTGATCCGCCAAGTCGTACGTGAACGGAACCGCGCCCTTTTGGGCCATGAGCGCGGTCAGGGCGGCCGGCACGTTGCTCCCCAGGTCACCGAAGGCTGGCCCGCCGGCGTCCTTGACCTTCTGGGCCGCCGTCTCGTACTCAGCCCAGGTGGTCGGCGGCTTGATGCCGTACTTGTCGAGCACGTCCTTGCGGTAAATCATTGCCATCGGGCCGCCGTCGACGGGGATGGCGTAAACAGAGCCTCCTTGCGAGACGTCCTTCCAGGAGCCGTCGCTGAAGTTCTTCTTCACATCAGCTGCGCCGTACGGGCTGAGGTCCACCAATGCATTCTGCAGCTCGAAGCCTGTTAGCTGGTCGGCTTCGAGCATGATCACATCGGGTGCACCCTTGCCGGCTTGGATGGCGGTCTGGAATTTCGCATACTCCGGGGCTCCTTGCCCGGCGACAGTCCAGCAGACCTGCACATCCGTGTGGGAGTTGTTGAAATTGTCGACCACCTTGGCCATGTTCGGATACCACGCCCAGACGGAGACCTTAGGAGCATCCGCGTGGACAATCTTGTTGGTGCAACTGGTGGTGCTGGCGCTTTCGGTAGCGGCCTCACCGGAGCTGCAGGCGGAGAGGCTCGCCGCCAGGGCGACCGTCGACAATGCTGCCGCGACTGTTTTCTTGTTCACGTAGGGGTCCCTTCGGTGCTGCAGGTTCTGGACTTCATCGTCTGAAGCGGAAGGCTCCACGCTTGCCTGTCCAGCGGGGACGTTGGACTGCCCGGGAAGGGCTTGGGTAAGACCTGGAGCAGGCTCCGCCAGCTTTTACATCGATGTATGTAATCGTTGTAAATCCATATTGGTGTGATGCGGCTTACAAGTCAAGACTTAACTTTCGGGGAAAGAGGCCCCGGACTCCCCCGTGGATCCACGGGGGACAATTCTGAACGAAGCCTCAAACTCCCGCGGAGCAATGTCCGCAGCTTCGCCGTTTATCCGCTCAAGCAGCATGCGCACGGCCGTCTCGGCAATTTGGGGGCGTCCGGGGTCCACGGTTGACAGCGTTGGCAGGGAGTAGCGTGTCTCGTCGATGTCGTCGAAGCCGATGATGGCTACATCGTCGGGGACCTTCAGGCCAGCGTATTGCAGCACGCTCATCGCTCCCAGGGCGATGGAGTCGTTGAATGCCACCACGCCGTCGAAGGTGACACCGGACGCTAATACCTGCCGCATCGCGTGGGCACCGTCGGACCGATGCCAGGTCTGGACGTCGACAACGAGCTCCTCTCGGTAGGGCAGTCCCGCTCGTTTCAGGGCCCGGCGGTAGCCCTCGAGACGCAGCCCGGCTGAACCGATCACTTCGTTGCGGTGGGCTCCAAAGGCAAGAGGCCGGCTGCGTCCGAGTTCAAGGAGATGCCCGGTGGCTGCCTCGGACGCCTCGACGTTCTGCATGGTGACGTGGTCTGCAGGCCCGTTAAAGATACGTTCACCGAGCAGGACAATCGGGGTCGGGATATCTATAAGGCCCACGTCCTCCTGGCCGAGGCCGAGCACGCTATACAGGACGCCATCGACCATCCTCATGCGCGGGCCATGGAGGATTTCGAGTTCGCGGTCCCGCTCCCCACCGCTTTGCTCGATGATCACCGCCTGGCCCCTCTTGGAGGCCGCTGTCATCACCGCGTCTGCCAGCTCAGCAAAATATGCGTTCTTCAGGTCAGGAATGATGAGGCTAATCACGCCGGTCCGGCCAGAACGGAGTCCGCGCGCAGAGAGATTGGGCTGGTAGCCCAGGTTCTCGATCGCCAAGAGAACTCGCCTGCGCGTCTCCGGCTTGATGTTTGGGTGATCGTTGATCACATTTGACACCGTCTTGATTGACACGGACGCCACCTGAGCCACGTCGCGCATGGTGATCGCCATGTCATCCTTCCCGCCAAACAAATGCCCGCCTCTCCTCCTGAGGTTACATCGTTGGAACGCTCGGCGTACCGAGCGCGCCGGCGTCGCTTCGCTGCGGCCCAGCAGGTCGAGCCGGGGCGCTCTCCAAGGCTGAGGGAGGAAGAGATGATCGCTTTCTGCAGGCGCAGTCTGAAATATTGGGACTGCTACTTCTCTTCCAATCGAATTGTGTTGCCACGAAAGGCCTGGAGCCATGTCAGAAGAACTCTTTGCGGTGACTGGAGCAGGTCCTGTGGGGTGGACGGTTGCCGAACAGCTGGCAGCCCAGGGCAAAAGGGTCCGCGTGCTGACACGGTCCGCCAGTGGCCCCGAACATCCGCTGGTGGAAAGGCTGTCCGTGGATGTCTCGGACCGGGCTTTGGTGGCGCAGTCCATGCGCGGCGCCACAGCGGCCTTCCACTGCATTCACGGTTCCGCGTACAGTGCCAGGGCATGGGAGCAGGAACTTCCCATGGCCGAACAGGCTCTCCTGGCAGCCGCCGGCGAGGCGGGCGCCGTCGTCGTCTTTCCCGAAAGTCTCTACTCGTACACCGAGCCTGACCGCGTCATGGTTGAGGACAGCCCGCGCGCAGCAAGCGGCGGCAAGCGCGGAGTGCGGACGGCGCTGCTCGAGGCACGGCAGGCGAGCGCAACCGGCACGGTCAGTGTGGTTGCCGGCGACTTTTTCGGACCCAGAGTGCGGATGTCCCACGCTGGTGAGCGGATGGTGCCCGCAATCCTTTCGGGCCGCAGGCTCCGCGTGGTGGGCAGCGCGGACCAGCCGCATTCGTTCACGTACGTCCCCGATCTCGCGGCGGCCATGATCAAGGCAGCGCAGAATCCCGTGTTGTGGAACCGTGTGCTGCATGCCCCCACCAATCCGGCCCTGACGCAGCGGGAGCTTGCCGCCGCGTTCGCTGAGGCCGCCGGAATGCCGCGGCCAAAGGTCGGCGCCCTGCCGGGCTGGGTGCTGCGTACCGTAGGCCTGTTTTCCGCCGACATCCGGGAGCTCGGCGAGACGCTCTACCAGTTCCAGCGACCGTTCGTGATGGATTCCGGGGCCAGCGAGGCAGCCCTGGACCTTCGCCCCACTCCCCTGGCGGCCGCGGCCAAGGCAACTGTGGAGTGGTGGCGCGCGGAGAACTCCACTGCGCCCACGCCCCGCTGACGCCCTGCCGGCGTTTGGTCACGCCGGCCTGCCGGCTTGACCAAACCGGCCTGGCCTAACGGACGCCGGCTTCTCGGGTTCCGGCCTCCCGGGTCCCGGCCCCGTCCGGAAGCTCGCCCACGGAAGCCGGCTCCGGGCGGCCCAGCCTGCCGGGCCACCAGATCCGCCTGCCGAGGTCGTAAGCCAGGGCGGGGACCAGCAGGGAGCGGACCAGCACCGTGTCCAGCAGCACCCCGAACGCCACGATGAACGCGAGCTGCACCAGGAACATGATCGGGATGACTCCCAGGGCGGCGAACGTCGCCGCGAGCACCACGCCCGCGGAGGTGATCACCCCGCCGGTCACGCCCAGCCCGCGCAGAATACCGGCATTGGTGCCGTGTTTCAGCGACTCCTCGCGGACCCGGCTCATGAGGAAGATGTTGTAGTCCACGCCGAGTGCCACAAGGAACACGAAGCCGAACAGCGGCACCGTGGCGTCGGCTCCGGGGAACCCGAGGATGTTGTTGAACACCAGGGCCGAGACTCCCATGGTCGCCGCATACGAAAGGACCACCGAGGCCACCAGCAGGACGGGCGCCAGGACGGAGCGGAGCAGGAGCATCAGGATGACCAGAATGACGCCGAGCACCACGGGGATGATGGTGGCGAGGTCCCGCTGTGCGGTGGTGTTGGTGTCCAGGGCCGTGGCCGTTACGCCCCCAACCAAAGCTCCCGGGTCCACGGCCTCGACGCTTTCACGCAGTTTCAGCACGGCCTTCTCAGCGTCGGTCGAGTCTGCCGCGAAGTCCAGGGTGGCGTTGAGCAACACTTTCCCGCCGCGGACGGCCGGTACGGACGGCGATCCCGGCGCTCCGGTGATCGGCACAGTGCCGTCAGCCAGGAGGTAGGCGTTCCCCACGCCGTCGGACGCTTTCACAGTCTCCAGCACTCTGCCGGCTTTGGCCTCAGCTGCCACGATCAGGGCCGGGCTGCCGCTCCCGGCATCGAAGTGGCGGGCCAGGGCGTCCTGCCCGTCGACGGCATTGGAGGCGCTGAGAATAACGTCGGTCTGAGGGACGCCATTGGCTTTGAGCTGCAGCAGACCTGCCGACGCGGCCAGCAGCAACAGGACCGAAGCCACCCAGACCGTCCGCGGACGCCGGGACACCAGCGATCCAGTGGCGCGCCACAGCCCCTTCTGGCCTTCGAGCCCGGTCACCAGGACTGGCTCGCGCTCCCCTTCCGGCATCAGCCTGGGGCGGAAGGGCCAGAACGCGGTGCGGCCGAGCAGAGCCAGCAGCGCCGGCAGCAGGGTCAGTGCGGCCACGAGCGCGCAGAGGATCCCGGCGGCGGCGACCGGGCCGAGGGCCTTGTTGGAATTGAGGTCGGAGAACAGCAGGCACAGCAGGGCGATGATCACCGTGGCTCCGGACGCAAAGATGGGTTCGAACGAGGCCCTCCAGGCGGTGAGGACCGCGGCGGTCCGGTTGGTCGTGTGGGTCAGCGCCTCGCGGAACCTTGCCACGTAAAGCAGCGCATAGTCCGTGGCGGCTCCAATCACCAGGATGGACAGAATTCCTTGGCTCTGGCCGTTGAGTTGGATCCAGCCGAGCTTCGCCATGCCGAACACCAGCAGGATGGCGGCGCACAACGCAAAGACCGATGTGAGCAGCACGGCAAGCGGAAGCAGCAGCGACCGGTAGACGATCAGGAGAATTGCAAATACCGCCCCCAGTGCCACAAGCAGCAGGATGCCGTCGATGCCGGCGAAGGCGCCGGCCAGGTCCGCTGTCAGTCCGGCGGGCCCCGTGATGAAGGTCCGCATGCCGGCCGGGGCCCCGGCTATGACCTCGTTCCGCAGCTCTTGGACCACGTCCTTCACCTCGCCGGCGGACGGGATGGGCACCACGAGCTGGACCGCTTTCTGGTCGCTGGACGGGATTGGGCCAATCACGGCGCTGCCCGCTTTGAGCGCCTCCAGCTTGCCTTTGAGCTCAGCCGCCTCGCCCAGCTGGGCCGGGGTGAAGGCGGCGTCGCTTTCGATGACCACGACGGCGGGAATCTCGCGCGAATCCCGGAACTTTTCCTGCCAGCCCTGGGCCTTGGTGGCTTCCGCTCCGGCCGGCAGGAACGATGCCTGGTCATTTGACGAGATCTCATCCAGCCGGCCAAAAGTCGGCCCGCCTACGCCGGCGACGGCGAGCCATGCGGAGACGAGGAAAACGGGGATGAGCCAGCGCAGCCAGAACGGGGCGCGGGGCTTCCTGTGGGATGGCTGCTTCATGGGGTCCTTCTTCGGGAACGGGGACCAACGGAATCCGGCGGAGTAGAATAGATCCATCATAGACTATCTCTACGATGGAGATACATAGCCGGAAGGATTGCCGACCAGGATAACGGGACCGCTGGAGTAAACTCCGGAAGGCATGAAATTGGAGAGGGAGGCCAACGTGACCGAAGATCCAGCGGCCTCAAATCCCGCCGGTCTGCCCGGCCAGTCTGACCACTCGGGCTTGCCTGAGCACTCGGGCCTGCCCGGCGCACCCCCCCTGGTGCGGCTGCTCCAGGAATTCACCTTGGAGGCCAACCGGTATGTGGATGCTGCCGGAGGCCGCAACGACATGCACCGCACCGACCTCAATGCGCTGGCCGTCATCATGCGGCATTCAGCCGCGGACCAGGTGGTCACCCCGGGCACCCTGCGGAAAGAACTCAACCTGAGCTCGCCGGCCACCACCGCCCTGATCGACAGGCTGTGCGGTTCAGGGCATCTGGTCCGCGAGCGCCAGGGCCAGGACCGCCGGCAGGTCCAGCTGCGGATGACGGACAAGGCCTACCGGGACGGCAGCGCCATGTTCCTCCCGCTGGCGCGGCAGATGGGCTCGGCGATGGCAGAGTTCAGCGCAGAAGAGCTGGTGACCGTGACACGGTTCTTGAACTCGATGATCAATGCCACCGTCCGCGCCGGCCGGGAAGCCTCGGAAAAGGAGTAGCGTTTCCCTATGAGTGAGCAGCAGCCGCACGACGTGTACACGCACGGCCACCATGAGTCAGTGATCCGCGCCCACGCCTCCCGGACGGCCGAGAATTCCGCGGCCTTCGTGATCCCGTACCTCACCCCCGGAGTCACCGTGCTGGACGTGGGCTGCGGGCCGGGAAGCATCACGTGCGACTTCGCCGGACTGGTGGCCCCCGGAACCGTTACGGGACTGGACCGTTCCCAGGACGTGATCACCCACGCCCGCGAGCTGGCGGCAGACCGGGGTGTTGCGAACGTCGACTTCGTGGCCGGCAACATCTACGACCTCGACTTCGAGGACGACACATTCGATGTAGTCCACGCGCACCAGGTGCTGCAGCATCTGACCGATCCCGTGGGGGCGCTGCGGGAAATGAGGAGGGTGGCCAAGCCGGGCGGCATCGTGGCGGTCCGCGACGCCGACTTCCACGGCATGAGCTGGTACCCGGCCATCCCCGAACTGGACGAATGGATGGAGCTGTACCAGCGGATCGCGCGGCGAAACGGGGCCGAACCCGACGCCGGACGCCGCCTGGTCTCCTGGGCGCAGGCCGCCGGCTTTACGGATGTGGCGCCCACCAGCAGCAACTGGCTCTACGCCACCGGGCAGCAGCGCCGCTGGCAGGCCCGCGTCTGGGGGGAACGGGTGCTGCACTCGGCCTTCGCTGAGCAGGCCCTCGAATACGGCTTCGCCCAGGAAGCAGACCTGACCCGCATCTCCGCCGGCTGGCACCGCTGGGGCTCCACGGACGACGGCTGGTTCCTCATCCCCAACGGCGAGGTCATCGCGCGGGCCTAGGTTTTTTCCGCGCCCGGAATCCCGCACTAAGATTGGTTGGTGCAATTCTCCCTCTGGCTGGCCCTCGCGGGTGCCGGCGTCCTCATCAGCTTCACTCCTGGCGCAGGCGCCATCAACACCATGAGCAACTCGCTAAATTCCGGGTTCCGGCGCTCCATCTGGGGAATCCTCGGCCAGCAGGCGGCCCTGATCGTTCATGTGGTCATCGTGGCGCTCGGCGTCGGAGTCCTGGTGGCAGGATCGCCCGTTGCCTTCAACGTCATCCGCTACGCCGGCGCCGCCTACCTGGTCTACCTGGGCATCCGCCAGTTCCTGCACAAGCCGGACCTTGACCAGGAGAAGGCGGCCGCACTTCGGAACGAGCCAGCCTGGTCCATGTTCCGCCGCGGCCTCTGGGTCAACCTGCTCAACCCCAAGGCCATCGTGTTCTTCCTCGCGTTCATGCCTCAGTTCATTCTCCCCGAACGGCCGCTGTTGGCGCAGTACATGGTCCTCACTGCCACCGTGGTGGCGATCGACATCCTGGTGATGTGGTTCTTCTTCGCGGCGGCCGCGAAGTCGTTCCAGCGTTTCACGCACAACGCCCACGGGCAGAAGGTCCTGAACAGGGTTTTCGGCGTCCTGTTCGTGGCCGTGGGCATCCTTTTGGCGCTGATCCACTAAACGAAATGTTTTGAACAATAAGGCTGCTTACTAGCCAAGTGCCGCCGGCATCCCCCATGCTTAGCAGCATGCCCTCAACGTCGAGCCCCTACCGGATCATAGCGGTGTGCACTGGCAACATCTGCCGGTCCCCGATGGCGGAGCTGATGCTGGCGGAGGCCTTCGCAGCGGCAGGGCTCGCCGATGCTGCCGTCGTGGACTCCGCCGGAACCACCGCCTATGAGGCAGGACGCCCCATCGACCCCCGGGCCGCGAGGAAACTGAGGGCCCACAATCTCATCTCCGACCGGCACATCGCCCGGGAATGGCGCCCCGAGTGGTACACGGAACGAGACCTGATCCTGGCCCTGGACGTGGACCACTATGGCTGGCTCCGGGCCTCGGCCCCCGACCGGGAGACCGGGGAGAAAATCCGAATGCTGCGCAGTTTTGATCCCGCCCTCGAATCGAAGGACCCCCTGGACCAAGGCATCGAAGACCCCTGGTACGGGGATCACAGCGACTTTGAGTCGGTGTGGGACCAGGTCCAGGCGGCCGTGCCCGGCATCGTGCAGTTTGTCCGTGCGGCGATCGCAGAAGAACAGGCCCTACTCGAGGTTCAGAACAGCCAGCAGGTACGCTCTATTTCATGACCCCCGCACCTGTGATCATCGCCATTGATGGGCGGTCGGGCGCAGGCAAAACCACGCTGGCCATTGAACTCGCGGCACGGCTGCGGAACCACCACAAAGTCGCGCTGTTCCATCTTGAGGACATCTACCCCGGCTGGAACGGGCTCGCCGCGGGCGTTGAACGCTACGTCACCACCGTGCTGTCGCCGCTGCGGCGGGGAGAACCGGCAACGTGGGTCAGTTGGGACTGGGAAAGGCATTACGACGGCGATGCCCGGGTCACGCTGCCCGCCGAGATTGTCATCGTGGAGGGGGTGGGGGCTGCCGCGGCGGCGGCCAGGCCCCTGCTGGACGCAGTCATCTGGGCTGATTCGCCGGACCACGAACGCCGCACCCGCGCCCTGGAACGCGACGGCCAAACGTACGAGCCGTACTGGGAACAGTGGGCCGCACAGGAATCGGAGCTCCTCGCCTCGGACAACGTGCGGGACCACGCAGACATCCGGGTCCTCAACCTGGCCGACGACACCGCCCCGGCAGACGTCCTGCAGGCGCTCACCTACCTTCCGGCCCTCGCCACCGCGCTGGTCCCCGAACTCTCGGCGCGCCGGGGTCTCCGGCTCCTGGCCGAGCGCATCGAGGCCAGGCCGGACGCGGCGGCCCTCTTCCAGTCCATGTACGGGACATCTGCGAATGCCGTCTGGCTCGATTCCTCGCTGGTCCCGCCCACCCCAGAAGACTGGCTGAGCGTCAGGACGCCCGCCGCGGAGCGCAGCCGGTTCAGCATTCTGGCGGACGACGGCGGCACGTTCGGGCAGTCGGCACGGCACACTTCGGGGACCAACCGGATCACCGCAGGGTCTGCCACCGCCGAAGTGCCCGGCCAGTTCTTCCGGTGGCTGGAGACCGTGTGGGGCCGGAAAGCGGTCCGCGGCCCCGAGGGCTATCCCTGTGATTTCACCCTGGGCTGGCTTGGCTGCCTGGGCTACGAACTCAAGCGTGAAACCGGCGGCTCCGACGTCCCGGCAGATACCCCGGACGCGGCGTTGATTTTCGCCGGGCGGGCCGTGGTCCTTGACCACGCCGAGGGCGCCGCCTGGCTGCTCGCGCTCGATGCCCCCGACGCAGCAGTCTGGCTCGCCAATGCCCGCGCCTCGGTGGCCGCTGCGGCCGGCACCCCCACCAGCGCCGGCTCCCCCAGCAGCGCCGTCGGGCGGTTTCCTGCCCCAACGTTTACCAGCCGCGACACCGAGGACGCCTACAAGCGCAAGATCGCCGACGCCCAGCATGAGATCTCGGAGGGGAATTCGTACGAGGTATGCCTCACCACGGCCCTCACCGCCGAGGTGCCCGCAATTGCGCTCGACCCCTGGCCCACATACCTTGCGTTGCGCAAGAGGAACCCGGCACCGTTCGCGAGCTACCTGCGGTTCGGCGGGCTGACGGTGGCGAGCACGTCCCCGGAGCGTTTCCTGCGGATAGCGTCCGACGGCGGCATGCGCGCCGAACCGATTAAGGGCACCCGCCGCCGGGCTGCCGATCCCGAGCAAGACGCGGCGCTGCGGCACGATCTGGAGAGCTCGCTGAAGGACCGTGCCGAAAACATCATGATCGTCGACCTGCTCCGGAACGATCTCAGCCACTTCGCGGTGCCGGGTTCAGTGACCGTCAGCCGGCTGTGCGAGATCGAAAGCTACGCCACGGTCCACCAGCTCGTGAGCACCATCGACGCCCAGCTCCTTCCGGGATCGCCCCGGGCTGAAGCCGTGGCTGCGTGCTTCCCGGCCGGCTCGATGACCGGGGCGCCGAAGATCAGCACCATGGCCATCCTGGACCGGCTCGAGGAAGCTCCGCGGGGCGTCTACTCCGGCGCGATCGGGTACTTTTCACTCAACGGGGCCACGGACCTGGCGGTCGCCATCCGGACGCTGGTGATCCAGGCAGACGGCGAAGCTGGCGCCCAGGCTGCCGGCGGGACCGCTGCCGGCCTGGCCCGCACTGCAGGGGAGCCGACGGCGAAACTCAGTCTCGGCGTCGGCGGCGCCATCACGGCGGATTCAGCAGCGCAGGAGGAATACGAGGAGATTCGCACCAAGGCGTTCGGCGTGCTTTCCGCGCTGGGCTCCCACTTCCCCGGCTGATCCCCCGGGCTATCTACTGAACTGTTGCCGTTAGCCTGGCCACGTTGTCCACGTACCTCGCGGCCAGGGGCCGGCGCATCCAATCCTCGAGATTGAGTTCGTGCGAGATGTCACGGTACGTGTCCTCCACCGCACGCATGCTGTTCACGATCTCCGTCCCGAGCAACATCACCGACACCTCCATGTTCAGCGAGAAGGATCGCATGTCCATGTTGCTGGAGCCGAGGACGGCCACTTCGTCGTCGATGGTGAAGTGCTTGGCATGCAGCACGAAGGGCGCCTTGTAGAGGTAGATCCTCACGCCCGCCTCGAGCAGCGCCTTGTAGTACGACTGCTGAGCGTGGTGGACCAGGAACTGGTCGCCCTTTTCGGAGACAAAGAGTTCGACGTCGACGCCACGCTGCGCCGCGGTGGTGATCGCATAAAGGAGTGAGTCGTCCGGCACAAAGTACGGGCTGCAGATGGAGATCCGGTGCTGGGCCGAGTAGATGAGCGTGTTGAACAGCCGGAGATTGTTTTCCGTGCTGAACCCGGGGCCGCTGGGAACCACCTGCGCCGTGACGGTGCCGGGTGAGGTCTCGGCGGGAAGCTCCAGCTGGGCCTGCAGCTGGGCTTCCAGCGACTCGTCCGTCTCGCTGAGCCAGTCGGTGGCGAAGACGACGTTGAGAGTGGGCACGATGGGGCCGCGCAGCCGGGCCATCAGTTCCACCCATTCACGCCCCACCTTGCGGTGCTTGGGGTTGTTGTAGGACGGCTCGATCAGGTTCTGCGATCCGGTGAACGCCACTTCGCCGTCAATCACCATGATCTTGCGGTGGTTCCGCAGGTCCGGCCGGCGCCACTGGCCGTGGATGGGCAGCAGCGGGAGCATCCGCCGCCACTGGATCCGGCTGGCCCTGAGGCGCTTGAGGAGCTTGCGGTAGCCCCTGACCCGAAGGGTGCCGATGTGGTCAAAGAGCACGCGGACTTCGACGCCGCGGTCGGCCGCCTCTTCCAGCGCAGTGAGCAGGTCATCCGTCACGTGGTCTGTGCTCATGATGTAGAACTCGGCGTTGATGAACCTTTTGGCTTTCCGGACGTCCTCGGTCATGGCCCTGATGGAGTCCGGGTAGCCGGGAATCAGCTCCACCGAGTTGCCGTCCACCATGGGAATCGAGCCCAGCCGGCGGTTCAGTTCGGCGGCGGACTGCACCCACTCGGGCCCAGAGTAGTCGCTTCCGACGTCGGACAGCACCGAGGTGCGTGCCCGCACCCTTTCGCTGACCAGCTGCTGCTGCCCCACTCGGCGCCGGGACAGCCGGAAGTTGCCAAAGAGCAGGAAAAGGATCAGGCCCACGGCCGGCACGAAGAAAATGCCCAGCAGCCACGCCATGGCGGTGGTGGGCCGGCGGTTGCCGGGGATGATGCCTACGGCGAGCACCCGGATGATGAAGTCGGCGGTGCCCAGCAGCAGGATCAACCAGGACGGCAAGGTTCCGGCAAGCGGAAATGGCCACAACACAGGTGAAACCTCCAGTATGTCTTGCCCTCGGAGGCATTCCGGAAGGGACGGTCCAGCACAGCCTATCGGGGACGGCCCGCACTAAGCTTGAGGCATGACTTCTCCTGCCTCCGCCACCGTGCTGGTATTCCTCGACCCGGACTATGAATACGGCCGGATTGCCGACCCCGCGCAGCCGCAGCTGATGGCCACCGACCAAGGAGCCACGCGCGGCGACGGCGTTTTCGAGTCCATGCTCGCCGTGGCAGGCCGGACCCGCAAGATCCAGGCGCATCTGGACCGCCTGGGCGGCTCTGCACGGGCCCTGGACCTTGAAATCCCCGGCCAGGAGACCTGGCGGCGGGCCATCGAGACGGGCGTCGCGGCGTTCCGTTCCGACAACCCCGCGGCGTCGCCCGAGGAGGACGAGGCCGTGGTCAAGCTCCTGGTAACGCGCGGAGCGGAGGGCGCCTCCGCCCCCACCTGCTGGGTCCAGGTGTCGGCTGTGGCCGCCGCCGGACGCCGGCAGCGCGAGGCGGGCATCGACGTCATCCTGTTGGACCGGGGCTACGACAGTGACGTCGCCGAACGCGCCCCGTGGCTGCTGCTCGGCGCCAAGACGCTCTCCTACGCCGTGAATATGGCCGCCCTGCGCCACGCCCACAAGCAGGGCGCCGACGACGTCATCTTCACATCGTCAGACGGCCGTGTGCTGGAGGGCCCGACGTCGACCGTTCTGCTGGCGCACGTCGAAACGTCCGACGACGGCGAAACGGCCAAGCGGCTCATCACACCCCAGCTGGACAGCGGCATCCTCGCCGGTACCTCCCAGGGGGCGCTGTTCGCGGCCGCCAAGGCGGCCGGCTGGGAGCTGGGCTACGGCCCGCTGGAGCCCCAGGACCTGTTTGACGCTGACGCCGTCTGGCTGATTTCCAGCATCAGGCTGCTGGCGCCGGTGAACCACATCGACGGCAAAGAGATCGGCACGCCGGCACTGCGGAAGCAGTTGACCGCCGAGCTCAACGAGCTGTTCGCCGGGATCGAGTAAACGCCCGCCGGCGGTTGTGGTGCTGGCCGGCCTGGAGGAAAATAGCGAACCATGGCCAGCACAGTGGAAATCAACGGGCACCCGACATGGGTCGAGGACCAAGGCGGGTCAGGCACACCGCTCCTGCTGCTGCACGGGGGCCTCAGCAACAGCGACGAGCTGCTCAACAGCATCGGGCCGGGCCTTTCCGAAAGCTTCCGCGTTGTCGCCTTCGACCGCCGCGGCCACGGATACACGGCCGACACCGACGCCGACTTCCACTACGCCGGCATGGCGGCCGAAACCATCGGTGTGCTGGAAAATGTCGTGGAGGGCTCGGCCCACCTGGTGGGGTGGAGCGACGGCGGGATCATCGCCCTGCTCGTCGCCTTGCAGCGGCCCGATCTGGTGCGGAAGCTCGTGGTCATCGGGGCGAACTTCCACTACGACGGCATGGTTCCCGTGGAGATGGATCCCGATTCGCCGATGGCGCAGGAACTGGGCAAGGCCTACATCGAACGCTCCCCTGACGGAGCGGGGCACCTGGCTGAGGTCGTCAACAAGAGTTTTGCGATGTTCGCTGCAGAGCCGACGCTCACGGCTGCCGACGTCGCGCAGATCAGCAGTCCGGCGCTCGTGCTGTCCGGCGACGACGACCTCGTCTCACTGTCCCATACCGTCGCCCTCTACGAAGCGCTGCCTGAGGGCCAACTGGGGGTCATACCGGGCGCATCGCACGCGCTTCCCCTCGAACAGCCGGACGCAGTCAACGCCCTGATCCTGAAGTTCCTGGGTGCCGCCGGGCCCCCGCAGACGATGTTCCCGATCCGCCGCGCGCGTCCCGCCAACGCGTAGCTTCGAGCCCGTTCCTTCCCGGACGCGTTACAGGTATGGTCTGGCACAGGAGGAGCTCACATGGACTGGATAACCCTGGTTGCCATTGGCCGTGTTGGTAGCCGGCCGCCATCCTTGCAGCCGCGGGTGACGAATAACTGTCATGAGCAAGGCGGAGAAAAAGAACCTGCGGTACTGCGATTACTACTGCTTCATGTCGCTGGCGGACTTCACCACCTGGGTGCAGGACGACAGCGGCAATGAGCCGGACATGTCATACACGTGAGCGGTCCTCGCCGGCAGGCCCCGCCCGAGGAAAGGTGGGGCCGTGACTGAGCGGACCGAAGGCAAGCCGGTGTCCCTCTGGGTGGCGACCGCCGGAACCACCGGCTATCCGCAGCTGGATGCCGACGTCGAGGTCGATGTTGCGGTGATCGGCGGCGGCGTGGCTGGGCTGACGGCGGCGTTGGCCCTCAAGCGTGCCGGCCAGACCGTCGCGGTCATCGAGGCGGCGCGGGTGGGCACCGGAGTCACGGGCCACACCACCGGCAAAGTCACGTCGCTGCACCGGCTCGTGTACTCCGAACTCGCTGAAAGCCACGGTAACGCCACCGCGCGCACCTACGGGCAGGCCAACCAGGCCGCGCTCGAGCACATAGCCCGCACAGTGTCGGAGGAACGCATCGACTGCGGCTTCCGGCGCGTGGCCAACTACACCTACGCAGAATCGCAGGCGGCCCTGGACCTGGTCAGGACAGAAGCCGACCTCGCTGCCGGGCTCGGCCTGCCGTCTTCCTTCACCACCGATGTTCCCTTGCCCTTTCCAGTACGGGGCGCCGTCCGCTTCGACGGCCAGGCGCAGCTCCACGCACTCAAGTACCTTCAGGGCCTCGCCGACGCGGTCGACGGCGACGGCAGCTTCGTGTTCGAGGAGACCCGGGCCGTGGGCCTCCGGGACGGCGGGCCGGCCGTGGTGGACACCGAGCAAGGTTCCGTCCGGGCAAGGGACGTCATCGTGGCCACGAATGTGCCGTTCGGGGACCGGGGATCCTTCGACGCGCGGTGTTACCCGCACCGCTCCTACATCGTCGCCAGCCGCGCCGGCGGGCCAACCCTGGATGCCACCTTCATCAGCGTTGACGAGCCGATGCGCTCCATCCTGACCGTCGACGTCGATGGCGCCAGTTACGTGCTCACCGGAGGTGAGGGGCACCGGGTGTCCGACGGCGGCGACTCCGCCCCGCGGTATGCCCGGCTGGCGTCCTTCTCCCGCGAGCGCCTCGGAGCCGGCGAGGCCGCCTACCGCTGGTCCACCCAGGACGCCATGCCCGTGGACGGGTTGCCTTACGTCGGCCCCCTGTTCCCCGACGCCAAGCACGTCCACGTGATCACCGGGCTGCGCAAATGGGGCCTGACCAACGGCACCGCCGCTGCGCTCATCCTCACGGACGCCCTCTGCGGCCGGCACAACCCCTGGGCGGCGATGTTTGACAGCAGCCGGCCCACGCCCATGACGGCGGCGGCACAATCCCGGGCGGAGGACGCCCCGCCGGACAGTGCGGCTCCCGGGCCGGCTGTCCAGCCCTACCTCGCAATCCCTGCGCCCGGAGCAGGAACGGTGGTTGACCTGGACGGAGAGCTGACAGCTGTCTATACCGACCCCGCGGGGAGGGTTCAGGCCGTCTCGGCTGTCTGCACCCACCTCGGCTGCACCGTCGGGTTCAACGCGGAGGACGTGAGCTGGGACTGCCCCTGCCACGGTTCCCGGTTCGCCATCGACGGCGCCGTCATCCAAGGCCCGGCCGCGAAGGACCTCGGCCCAAGGCCGCTGCCCTGATGCGCGTAAAGTTGCACGTGAAATGTGGGTACTGAATAAAGCAGACAAGTCGCTCACAGCCGTTGTACGCTTCTAGAACGGCCCGCCCGCCACATCCCGCAGGGATGCAGCGGAGCAGGGCCCGGTTCCGGGCTCAGCCGGAGCGAGTATCCATAAAGGAATAGCCGATGTCCAGGGATGAAACCTCCCTTCCTTCATTGACAAACTCACTACCCACCGAGGGCCGGGGGGCCCAGGCAGCCTTGCCAGGTGACGTGGGTGAAATAACTGTGCGCTGGCAGGCCCAGGAAATTATCGACGTCCTGCTGGCGGAGTCCGATCCTGAGAGCGACTGGACCCGCAGCAAACTCCGCGAGCTGGTGGCGGCGCATCCCGATCACCCCGAACGTGCGCTCCTCCAGCACCTCACTGCGACCACAGCGATCACCAACAGCGAGGATGAAGGGGCCGAAGTTGTGCCAATCCGGGCAGCCGAGCCTGTCCCGGTTCCATTCACGCGGCGCAGCAGGAACCGGATCGAAGCCGTCCTTGGCGACAAGATGCTCATGACGGCCTTCCAGCCGATCCGCAGCCTTCCGGCCGGGAACGTGATCGGCGTCGAGGCCCTCACCCGGTTCGTCAGCGATGACGGCGCCAGCGCCGACCACTGGTTCACCGAGGCAGAATCCGTTGGTCTTGGTACCGATCTCGAAATCGCCGCCCTGCTCCGGGCACTCACCGCAGCCCAGACGGTCCCCGCGCACCTCTTCATCGCGCTGAACCTCACGCCGGCCACGTGCATGGATCCCCGGATCCAGGGTTTGCTGGAGCATTCCCAGCTGGCCCTCGACCGGATCGTCATCGAGCTGAACGGCGCAGTCCCCCGAGACCAGTACCAGTCGCTGACCGCAGCCCTGGCACCGCTCCGCCGCCGCGGACTGCAGATTGCCGTGGACGGCGCCGGCGCCGGATTCACCTCCATGGACCAGGTCCTGGAACTCCACCCCGATATCATCAAGCTGGACCGCGGGTTCATCGCGGACATCGATCGCTCGGAGGGACAGCGGACCCGAGTCACCGCCATGGCCGAACTCGCCAGTCACATCGGTGCCGCCTTCGCGGTACAGGGCGTCGAAACCCTGGCCGAACTCGCTGCGGTCACCGAGCTCGGCATCGTTGCGGCGCAGGGTTATCTCCTGGGCCGGCCGTCGGTGCACCCGCTGGACTGGAACGCCTGGACAGAGTCTGAACGCGAGTCCGCCGCGAGCGGCCCCGCTTCCTGACAAAGGGCCCCGCTTCCTGATGCAAGCAGATGCGGGCCGGGGAACTACTCCTCTGCCAGGTCCGCGGCCAGATGGATGTGGTTGTCCGCCAGCCACACAGGATTAAAGGCCTTGCTCAGGTAATTGCTGCCGGTGTCCGGAGCTATCGCCACCACCACTGACCCGCGCGGCGCCGCCCGCGCCACGCGGAGTGCTGCGGCCACGGTCAGCCCCGAGGACGGTCCCAGGGACAGGCCCTCCTCATTGAGCAGCCGGTGCAGCGTGGTGTACACCTCGTCGTTCGGGATCCGGAGAAACCGGTCCAGGAGGCCGCGGTCAAAGACCTTCGGCCAGTCGGGCCTGGGCCAGGAGTTGCCCACGCCGTCCACCAGGATCTGTCCGGGGTGACCGCCGCTGTAGACCGAGCCGTACGGATCGGCGCCGATCACCTCCACGTGGCCGGCGGACTTCTCTTTCAGGTACCGGCCGTTCCCCGTGATGGTGCCCCCGGTGCCGACCCCCGCCACGAAGTGCGTGATCCTTCCAGCCGTCTGCTCCCAGATTTCCGGGGCCGTCCCGTCGTAGTGCGCCCGCGGGTTGGCTGGATTGTCGAACTGCAGCGGCCGCCACGCGCCCGGGGTTTCGGCGGTGATGCGGGCAGCAACCGCCCTCGCATTTGCCGGCGAATCCGACGGGGCGCTCCAGTCCGTGAACAGGACCTGTGCACCATAGCGCCGCAGCGCCTCAAGTTTTTCCGTGGAGATGGACTCGCCTGTCACCACCACCACTGGATGCCCGGTGAGGGCTCCGATCAGGGCCAGCCCGATCCCGGTGTTCCCTGACGTGCTCTCCACAATCGTGCCGCCGGGCTGCAGCTCGCCGCTGCGCTCGGCCGCGCGGACCATGCTCAGGGCCGTCCGGTCCTTGATGGACCCGCCCGGGTTCTCCGATTCCAGCTTGGCGAAAACCGTGCTGCCAAGGCCCCGGCTCAGCACGGGCAGGGGCACCAGCGGCGTGTTGCCCACCTTCGCCAGCACGGACCCGGCGTCTGCCCCCAGATCCACGACTGGCGCCGCATGCCGTGGCGGCTCGTGCCTGCCTGTCATGGTGCTCATGTTTCTCCTCCCGACCCGTCCACGTCACCCGGCGGCGGGAGTCGCAGCTCCGGGAGCACCGCCAGCAGTTCCCCCAGTTCGTCCCGTCCCCGCTCCACTAGGGCTGCCGCCGGCAGCTGCTCGGCCAGCAGCTTTGATAAAAGGACGACGACGACGCCGGTCCCCTTGCCGAGCGGCCGCACCTCATCCGCGGACTCGCTCCCGCGGGTGTGCGCTGACTGCGCTTCCGCCAGCAGATAGGCGGCCGTCAGCGCCTCGATCGTGAGGAGTCTGCCGGCGACCTCCACCGAGCGCTCCAGCTGCTGGAGCGCCAGCGGGGCCAGCGTCGAGTGGTCCTCCACATCGGCGGACAGCGTGGGGGCGCCCAGTGTTGCAGGCGCCGCGAGGAACTTCAGTTCGGCCGCCATCCCCGCGGCCGAATACCAGAGCAGGCCCGGCAGTTCCTCGGACGCCAGGGCCGTGCCGCTGCGGGCCGCCGCCAGGTTCAGCTGCCGGATGAGCCGCTGCGGCGGGTAGAGCTTGGCGATCCGCCGTTCACTGCTGATGCCCACGTGCGCCAGTCCCAGGCGCAGGGCTTCGAAGGCCAGCGCCAGCTGCATCGGCTGGAAGTTCCCGCCGGAAACCATCCGGCCGGCGACCACATCCGTCAGCGGGTTGTCGCCCCGGCCGTTGAGCTCCACCTCGAGCGCATCGGCAAGGGCGGTGATCTGGGCGCGGAAGGCTCCGTGCGTCTGCGGCGCGGCACGGAAGGACAAGGCATCCTGCACCGAGGCTTCACGCCGTGGGTCCTCCAGCCAGCCGCCGCGCACCAGCCGCCGGACATTGGCGGCCGAGATTCTTTGGCCGTCCACCGCCTTGGCCGACTGCACGGCCGGCGAAAACGGGCTGAGGTTCCCGCCGCCGTCGTACCTTGCGGTTGCCTCCAGCGACAGGGCCAGAGCGGTATCCGCGAGGTCGGCAAACCGCAGGAGCCGGCCGAGCTCGAGCGCGCCGGCGCCGATTGAGTAGGAGTTGGCGCTGACCAGCGCCAGTGCCTCGCCAGGGGCCAGGACCAGCGGCTCAAGGCCGGCCTCGGCGAGCGCAGCGGCACCGGCCACCAGACTGCCGTCGGGGGCCAGCGCCTGCCCCTCGCCGATGGCGACGGCGGCCACCGCGGCCAGCTGCGTCAGGTCAGAGGAGCCCACGGAACCGTCGCGTGGAACGGCAGGAACCACTCCCCGGTTGAGCAGTTCGGCATAGAATCTGGCTGTTTCGGGGCGGACGCCCGAGCCGCCGCGGGTGAAACCGACGAGCCTCGCGAGCATGACGGCGCGCACTTCATCCGGCGCGAGCAGCGCCCCCACGCCGCTGTGGTGGTAGCGGACCACCTGAACCTGGTAGGCAAGGATGGACTCCTCCTCCACAGCCGTGTCCCGGCCCGATCCCAGCAGCGTATTGAGCCCATAGACCCTGTGGCCGGAATCGATGGCAGCCTGGACCACGTCGCGGGACAGCCCCATGAGCTCCGTTGCTTCCGCACTCAGGACGACTTCCACTGACGGATCAGCGGCGGCCTGCGCGACGTCGGCGGCGCGGAGGTGCGCCGTTCCGATCAGGAAGCTGCCCCTCCGGACTCCCGGCAAAAGGCCCCCGGACGCTCTGACTCCGGCCATGGCACTAAAAATCCAGCAGGTTCCGGCGGAACCCGCCGTCACCGTAGCTCGTCCGCAGCAGTCCCCGGCGCCGGAGCACCGGCGCGAGTTTGTCCAGCACCCCGTGGACAGTGGCCGGGTCAACGAAGCCGGAGAAGAGGAAGCCGTCCCCGCCCACCGCGGCGCCCGTTTCCTCAAGGTGGTCCGCGATTTCCTCGGCTGTGCCGACGATGCTGTCCCCCGCGCCGCCGCTCCGGGCCTGCAGGACTTCACGGAGGGTCGAGCCCGGCGGGGCAGCCTTGGAGAAGTGCTCCAGCGTTCCCTGGTTGCTGTTGGTGGTGAGGTCCGGCAAGGGCTCGTCCAGGTCGAACTGTTTGAAGTCGATGACGGACAGGTATGAGATCGAGTTGAGCTGGCTGTCGATGTCCCGCTGCGTGAGTTCCTTCCGCGCGGCACGCAAGTCCTCCGCCTCTGCTTTGGAGCCCACCACAGTGGGTTTGAGCACGAACAGCACCTTGACGTCGTCCGGGTTCCGGCCGGCGGCGGCCGCCTCGGAGCGGATGGAGTCGCGGTACGCCTTCATGCCGTCGGCTCCGCGGGCCAGCGCAATCGCGACGTCGGCATTGCCACCGGCGAACGCCTTGCCGCGCGGGGAAGCCCCGGCCTGCACCAGCACGGGCTCCTCCGGCAGGGGTGCCGTGTTCAGCGGACCCCGGACCTTGAAGAACTCGCCGGCGTGGTGGATGGGCCGGACCTTGGTGTGGTCAGCGAAGACGCCGCCCTGGGCGTCCTCCACGATGGCGTCCCCGTCCCAGCTCCGCCAAAGCTTCCGGACCACGTCCACGAACTCCTCGGCCTTCTCGTAGCGGAGGTCGTGCTCGATCTGCTGGTCCAGGCCGTAGTTCTGGGCGGCGAGGTCGCTGCCGGACGTCACCACGTTCCAGCCCAGCTGCCCGTTGGAGAAGTGCTGGAGCGTGGCCAGCAGCCGGGCCGCGGTGAACGGCGGATAGAACGAGGCACTGACAGTCGGCACGATCCCCAGGTGCTCGGTGGCGGACAGCAGGTACGGCACGAGGGCCAGCGGATCGTGCTTCGGCGCGAAGGATGCCTGCGCCAGGCTCACCTCCGCGCTGCCGCCGTAGGTGTCCGGGACGGTGAGGGAGTCCTCGATGATGAACAGGTCAAGGCCCGCCCGCTCGAACTCCCGCACGGCATGCTGGTACAGCGAGGGCTTCTTCCAGTCGTAGCCGATGCCGTAGCCCGGCGTCCCCCAGCCCTGCACACCAAAGCCGTGGCCCACAAACCATCCAAAATGCAGCATGGGACTGACTGTATTGGCGTTCGACGCGTTCACTGTTGCCTGGTTTCATCCGGCGTTACGGTGGTTCATCTCCCGTCATTATCCCCCCGGCCAGCGGCTTTGTAACCGAAGCAACCGGCGTCGAGCGTTACGGAACATGACGACGGCGGCGGTGCCAGCCGCCGTCGTCGGTGTTACGTTTTTGGGGAGTAATGAGAACCGGCGCCAAGCCCTGACTGGCCGGTCGGCAACCCTCCCTTTCGCGGCGGGGTGCCTCAGGTGAATACTCGGCATATCGACCACTTCGAGCTGCAAGCGTGAGAGAAGGAGATCCGTCATGTCGGACGCCCCCGCCGGCGACACCCTGCCGTCCCAGCAGGACAAACCTGAGAAAAAGCTGTCCTACCGCCTCATCACGGGGCCGGACAACCGCGACTTCTGTGAACGCATCTCCGCTGCCCTGGCGGAGGGGTATGTGCTGCACGGCAGCCCCGCAGCCGCCTTCAACGGCAGGGACGTGATCGTGGCGCAGGCCGTGATCCTGCCCGCCGCCATCGCCACGGCCGACGCAGCGGTGGCCACCGCCGTGGACCGGCTGGACTCGGACGATGACCTCAACGCCGAAGCATTCGAGGGCCACGCATGAGCTACGCGGGAGACCTCACGCCGCAGGAGGCATGGGCCAAACTCGAAGACGGCGCCATCCTGGTGGACGTCCGCACCGAGGGCGAATGGGCCCACATCGGCATCCCGGAAACCGCAACCGCAAACGATCAGCGGAATGACCCGCTGTTCATCCAGTGGACCTTCCCGGGCGGCATCCCCAACCCTGCATTCATCGAGCAGCTGAAGCAGCAGGCTCCGGCGGACACCTCCACGGAGCTCGTTTTCCTCTGCCGGTCCGGCCAGCGCTCCATCGCGGCCGCCGTCGCAGCGACCCAGGCGGGCTTCACCTCGTATAACGTCCTCGAAGGCTTTGAAGGCGAACCGGACCGTTACGGCGAGCGCACCGTCAACGGCTGGAAGAACCGCGGCCTCCCAACGAACCTGGGAAAGAACTAAGTGACCTTCAATCAAGATGCCGCCGGCTGGAGCCCCGAAACCCAGGCCGTCCGCGGCGGGCTGGACCGCACCAACTTCCAGGAAACCACCGAACCCATCTTCCTGACCTCGGGCTTCGTGTACGAGTCCGCTGCCGCGGCCGAGCGGGCCTTCACAGGCGAGGACGAACGCTTCGTCTACTCCCGCTACGGCAACCCGTCCGTGGCCACCTTCCAGGAACGCCTCCGCCTGCTCGAGGGCACCGAGGCGTGCTTTGCGACGGCGTCCGGCATGTCGGCGGTATTCACCGCCCTGGGTGCCCTGCTGGGTGCCGGGGACCGTGTGGTGGCCGCCCGCTCGCTGTTCGGCTCCTGCTTTGTGATCCTGAACGAAATCCTGCCGCGCTGGGGCGTGGAGACGGTCTTCGTGGACGGACCGGACCTTGAGCAGTGGCGCGCTGCCCTTTCGGAGCCCACCGCCGCCGTCTTCTTCGAGTCGCCGTCCAACCCGATGCAGGAGATCGTAGACATCGCCGCCGTCAGCGGACTGGCCCATGCGGCCGGCGCCACCGTCGTGGTCGACAACGTCTTTGCCACACCCCTGCTGCAGCGCTGCGGCGACCTCGGCGCGGACGTGATCGTCTACTCCGGCACCAAGCACATCGACGGCCAGGGCCGCGTGCTGGGCGGCGCCATCCTCGGCACCAAGGAATTCATCGACGGGCCGGTCAAACAGCTCATGCGCCACACCGGGCCCGCACTCTCCGCGTTCAACGCCTGGGTGCTCACGAAGGGCCTGGAGACCATGGCGCTGCGCGTAAACCACTCCTCGGCCACCGCACTGCGCCTGGCCGAATGGCTTGAAGAACAGCCCGCCGTCAGCTGGGTCAAGTACCCGCTGCTGAAGTCCCACCCGCAGTACGAGCTGGCCGCAAAGCAGATGAAGGCCGGCGGCACCGTGCTCACACTGGAACTCGCGACGTCGGGCGGCCGGTCCGGCAAGGAAGCCGCCTTCGCGCTGCTGGACGCGCTGAAGATCATCGACATCTCCAACAACCTGGGCGACGCCAAGTCCCTCATCACCCACCCGGCCACCACGACGCACCGCGCCATGGGCCCGGAAGGCCGTGCAGCCATCGGGCTCAGCGACGGCGTGGTGCGGCTGTCGGTGGGCCTGGAGGATCCGGAAGACCTGATCGCGGACCTGGAGCAGGCGCTCAAGCAGATCTGAGTGAGTTTGCAGCCCTGAAGCCTACTGCTGGTAGGTGATGTAGGCCTCGTACTGCACCCGCCACTTCTCCGGGTTCTTGGGATCAGGAATGGTGGTGGTGAGGAACTGAACGCTTGTCACCTGGCCCTTGAGGTACTTCAGCCATTGGGTGACTTCGTGCGCCACGTCCCGGTCGAGCTGGGCTACGTGGTGGACTTGCATAGCCATGGGAGCCTCCTTGATTGGTGGGCTGACTTTACTACCGGCCGCCACCACACAGCCACCCCTCACACACGTCTATGGGCGGTGGCGGACAACTCACGTCTTCCGCAGGCACTGGCTTGCGGGTATGACAGGTATAGGCGTTCCGGACACGAGGGCGCCTTTGAGCCGGCGAAAGGTGATTTGCGATGACCGAACATCAGGGACTGGCCCCGGCGCCGATGACCGCAGCACAGGCCGGCGTCATCGGGAGCCTGGCCGCTCAACTGCGGGTGGACTCCATCCGGTGCAGCACACAGGCCGGGTCCGGCCATCCCACCTCATCATTGTCGGCTGCGGATCTCATGGCCGTCCTGCTCGAGCGGCACCTCCGCTATGACTGGGACCAGCCATCGCTGCCTGCCAATGACCACCTCATTTTTTCCAAGGGCCACGCCTCCCCGCTGCTGTACTCCATGTACCGGGCGGTGGGCGTGGTCGATGAGGACGAACTGATCAATACCTACCGGCAGTTCGGCGGCCGCCTGCAAGGCCACCCCACACCGGTCCTGCCCTGGGTTGATGTGGCCACCGGATCATTGGGCCAGGGCCTGCCGGCCGCGGTGGGCGTGGCACTGGCCGGACGGTACCTGGACCGGCTCCGGTACCAGACGTGGGTGCTGTGCGGGGACAGCGAACTGGCCGAAGGGTCCATGTGGGAGGCCCTGGACAAGGCCGCCTACTACAAGCTCGGCAACCTCACAGCCGTCGTGGACGTCAACCGCCTGGGCCAGGACGGGCCCACGGAACTCCAATGGGACATGGACCGGTACGCCCGGCGCGTGGAAGCCTTCGGGGCCGACGCCCTCGTCATCGACGGCCACGATCTTGCCGCGATCGACGACGCACTCACCCGCGCGCGCTCCAATCCCGACCAGCCGACCGTCATTCTGGCGAAAACCATTAAGGGCAAAGGCGTGCCCGAAATCGAAGACCAGAACGGCTGGCACGGCAAAGCCCTTCCGAAGGACATGGCCGAACGCGCCGTGGCAGCCCTCGGCGGGCCCGGCAGCCTGCGGATAACCACGGCTCTGCCCGAACCGGGCACACCCGCCATCACCCCCAACCCCCTGGCATCTGTCCGCCTGCCCCGCTGGGAGGTGGGCGACGAGGTGGCGACCCGGGCCGCCTTTGGTGCCGCTGTATCCGCGCTGGCCGCGCGTCCCGAAACCGTCGTTCTGGACGGCGAAGTGGGAAACTCGACCCACGCCGGTGAATTCGAGGACGCTGCCCGGGAACGGTACTTCGAAATGTTTATCGCCGAACAGCAGCTCATCGCCTCCGCCGTCGGGCTCTCGGTCCGCGGCTACGTGGCGTTCGCGGCCAGTTTCGCCGCGTTCCTGATATCCCGGCCCTTCGACTTCATTCGGATGGCCGGCGTCTCCCAGGCCAGCATCCGGCTGGTTGGCACCCACGCCGGCGTCGAAATCGGCCAGGACGGCCCGTCGCAAATGGCACTGGAGGACATCGCTGCCATGCGGGCCGTGCACACCTCCACCGTGCTCTACCCCGCCGACGCCCCCTCCACCGCCCAACTCGTCCAGACCATGGCGGACACCGCCGGAATCTCCTACCTTCGCGCCACCCGCGGCGCCTACCCGGTCATCTACGGGCCAGACGAAAAATTCCCGCTCGGCGGATGCAAAGTCCACCGCGCGGGCCCCAATGACGCCGTGGCGCTCATCGGTGCCGGGGTCACGCTGCACGAATGCCTCATGGCGGCGGGGCAACTGGCCGAAGCCGGGATCAAAGCCCGCGTCATCGACCTCTACTCCATCAAACCCATCGACGCGGAGACCCTGCGCCGGACCTGCCTCGAGACCGGCGGCCGGATCGTCGTCGCAGAAGACCACTACCCCGAAGGCGGCATCGGATCCGCCGTGCTCGAAGCCCTCGCCGGCACAGACACCCCCGAACTCCACACCGTCCTGCTTGCCGTCAGGTCACTGCCCACGTCCGGCAAACCCCAGGAATTGCTCGACGCCGCCGGCATCTCCGCCCGCCACATCACCGCAGCCGCCCGCAGCCTTGTAGGAGCCTGAAGCGACACATTTCAGGCGACGTAACAAGACCCGTCACAGTTTTACTTAGGTAAGGCTTGGCTAATATCATCGTCCGGGTGACCACGCAGCTAGATTTCGCGCGGGCGTCCTTTGCCGCGGATCTTGCGAGCCACGGGGACAGGCCCGCCATCCTCACCGACGGACAAGCCCTGACCTATCGGGACCTGGCGGACCGCGTCGATGCCCTTGCCCTCCGGCTCGGCACCGAGCGGCGCCTCGTGGCGCTGGCCGCCGCCAACGACCTCGACTCGCTCGTCGCCTACCTGGCGGCGCTGACCTCCGGCCATCCGCTGATCCTTCTTCCGGAGGACAAACCGGCTGCCCTGGAGTCCCTCGTGGCGGCCTACGATCCCGACGTCATCCTGAGGTCCGCGAACGGGCAGACCGTCCTGGAGGAACGCCGGCCCGGGACGCGGCACCAACTGCATCCGGATCTTGCCCTCCTGCTCAGCACGTCAGGCTCCACCGGCTCCCCCAAGCTCGTCCGGCTCTCACACCAGAATCTGCAGTCCAACGCCGAGTCCATTGCCGACTACCTCGGCATCGGTCCGCACGACCGCGCGGCAACAACGCTGCCCATGTCGTACTGCTACGGGCTGTCCGTGATCAACAGCCACCTGCTCCGCGGCGCCGGCCTGGTGCTCACTGACCTCTCCGTCGTTGACCCGTGCTTCTGGGACCTGTTCCGAAGCCAGGCGGCGACGTCCTTCGCGGCCGTTCCCTACACCTTTGAACTTTTGGAACGGGTAGGGTTCGCGGACATGGACCTGCCCCTCCTTCGCTACGTCACCCAGGCCGGCGGCCGCCTGGCCCCGGAGAACGTGCGCTGCTACGCGGAGCTGGGACGCCGCAACGGCTGGGATTTATTCGTGATGTACGGCCAGACGGAGGCCACCGCCAGGATGTCCTACCTGCCCGCGGAACTCGCCAGCACGTTTCCCGGCGCCATAGGGACCCCGGTGCCCGGCGGGAGCTTCCGCATCGATCCTGTCCCAGGGCTGGACGACGGGGAGCTCGTCTACACAGGCCCGAACGTCATGCTGGGCTATGCCGGCAGCCCGGACGATCTCGCAGCGGGCCGGACCATCCATGAGCTACGCACCGGCGACCTCGCCAGGCAGCATCCCGCCGGAGTTTACGAGGTGGTGGGCCGGCGCAGCCGGTTCGTCAAGATCGTGGGACTGCGCGTGGACCTCGGTCAGGTGGAACGGATGCTCGCGGACCTCGGGGTGCAGGCGGCCAGTGCGGGAACGGACCAGGGACTCGTCGTCGCCGTCGAGGGCGAGCACGACCCGCGGCTGCTCAGCAAGGTCCTCGCGCAGGGTATCGGGCTGCCGCGGGCGGCCCTCGAGGTGCACGCCGTCGAACATCTCCCGCGCCTGGCCACCGGCAAGCTGGACTACCCGGCAGTTCTCGCCCTTTCCGGTTCCAAGCCGGCGGAGCCGGCATCGGGGCCCGCCGCCGCAACGGGGCCGGACAACGTCAGAAGGATTTTCGAGGACACCCTGGAGCGTGCGGACATCTCCGACAGCGACACCTTCGTCTCGCTTGGCGGCGATTCCCTGTCCTATGTGGCGGCATCCGTCAGGCTCGAGCAGGCTCTGGGGCGTCTTCCGGCGGACTGGCATCTGACGCCCGTCCGCGATCTGGAACCGCGCCGCGAGGATGTGCCAGTCCGGAAGCTGCGGCGGTTCTTCGCACCATTGGAAACCAGCATCGTCCTCAGGGCGGCCGCGATCGTCTGCATCGTCAGCACTCACGTCGGCTTGTTCAGCCTGCAAGGGACGGCCCACGTTCTCATGGCCGTGGCGGGCTACAACTTTGCGCGTTTCCAGCTCTCGGGGGAACGGCTCCCCCGCCTGCGGCGGCAGCTCAGGAGCGCGGCCAAGGTGGCGGTGCCGAGCATGGCCTTCATCGGTGCAGCGTACCTGATCACGGACAGATACAGTCCTGCCAACGTGGTGCTCCTCAACGCCATCATCGGGCCCGAGGCCGTGACCACGCGGTGGCACTTCTGGTTCATCGAGGTGCTCGTCTATCTGCTCGTCGGCATGACCGCCCTGCTCGCCATCCCGTGGGCAAGCCGTGCCGAGCGGCGCTTCCCCCTGCTCTTCCCCTTGGCATTGACCGGCGTCGGGCTTCTCACCCGCTTCGGGATTATCGACCCCGGAGTGCCACACACAGCGCCGGCACTCTGGCTCTTCGCACTGGGCTGGGCGATTGCGCGGTCCCGGAACCTGGGCCACCGCTGCGCCGTGTCGGCCATTGCAGCGCTGACTGTTCCCGGGTTCTTCGACAACGCGAACCGGGAAGCAACACTCCTCATCGGGATACTCGTGCTGGTGTGGCTGCCGGCCATTCCTGTGCCGACGGGCCTCCGCCGCCTGACGGTGGTGCTGGCCAGCGCTTCTCTGTACGCCTACTTGGTCCACTGGCTGGTCTTTCCGCCGCTGGCCGGGATCAGCCCCGCGCTGGCCGTCACCGCCTCGCTTGCCGCAGGGTTGGCCTACTGGGCCCTGTGCACGCGGGTTGCCAGCTCGGCAAACCGGTGGAAGGCACACAGGAGGACGGCCCGGTCAGCCGTGGCGGGCGCGAAGGCGTCCACGATGGGTGCTTAGCAAGCCCTTAGACTGCCTGCAGCTCCCGGGCCGCCACCGCAGAGACGAGCATGGAACCGGCAGCCACAACGGGATCGATAACGGGTATGCCCAGCCTGCGGCGCAAGACATCCGCCATGCCGATGCTCGTCAGGCCGGTGCTCGCCTCAACGATGACGTCAGCACCGGCATCCACCAGCATGTGGGCCGCAGCGAGGGAATCGAAAATACCCGTCGGCATGAGGAACCCCTCGGACGTTTCCACGCCCTCCGGCCCGTCGATCAGCAGCATGCGGTCGCCGAGGGCGTCGGAAATGGGTCCGGGAACCGAGTGCTTCAGGCCCAGCACGCCCACCCGCCCGCCGAACGTAAGCGCGGCGGCGGCAGCCGACGAGCCGGCCCCGACCACCGGAATATCCAGCAGGGCGCGCACCTCGGCCAGTCCCGGGTCCGCGGCGCAGCTGACAATCAGGGCGTCAACCTCACCCGCCATTTCGAGCGCCAGTTCCACAACCTTAGGAACGGCCAGCCGAAGCGACTCTGCGTCGTAGACGCCCGACGGCTGGGCCGGAATGCAGCGCGACGTCACCTCGAAGCCGAAAGATTCCTGCAGCAGCTTTCCGTGGGAGTTGAGCAGACGCCGGTCTGACGTCGTCAAAGCCCGGATGACACCTACACGCATGGTCATGCCTTCCCCGAGTGGATCTTGTGCTTCCACCCTAGCCAGACAATATTTCGTGCGGTTTGCCGGGAAATGACCATCGGAAACCTCCCCGCCACTCAGCGCATGTCCGGGGCGCGCTTCAGATAGGAGGTCAGGACTGGCGGACCCGCAGCAGCTCCGGCACGGGCTCTGCTTCCGCGTCGGCATAGCCGACCGTCCCCCGCAGCGTGGCCCGCACGGCGTGCGCGACGACGGCACCCAGCCCGCCGTCGTCGGGCGCGGCTTTCTCCATCACAGTCTCCCGGACGCAGCGCTGTTCTGCAGCGCCGGTGCCGCGGGAGAGGATCTCCTCGACCCCTTGCCGCACCAGGTCGATTTCGCCGTTCTCGGTGAGCACCGGTTCCAGGAAATCCACGAGCGAGCGCACCACCTCCGCGGCGGGCGCGGGCCGGAAGCTGCCGAAGTCCAGCAGCTCGCCGCGGAGGCCGAAATTACTGGCCTGCCACGCCGCCATGCGCAGCAGCACCGTGGGAACCGGGGCCGGCTCCACGCCTTGGTGCCATTCCCTGCTGGCGGACTCCACCAGCGCCCGGACCAGGACGGCGATCAGTGCGGCGTCCTCGGCCCGGAGGCAGACGTCGGCCACCCTGACCTCCACCGTGGGGTGGTTCCGGGACAGCCGCGCGTCGAAGTAGACCATGCCCTCATCCAGCAGCACCCCGCTGTCCAGCAGGCGGGTCACCACCCGCCGGTACGCCGACAGGCTCCCGTAAATGGCGGTGGGGCCAGATGTCGGCCAGCGGTTCCAGGCCTGGGTACGGTAGCTCTCGAACCCGGTTTCCACGCCCTGCCAGAAGGGGGAGTTGGCGCTGAGCGCGATCAGGACGGCCAGCTTGTCCCGGATCCTGTCCAGGACCGCCACGCCTTCATCCTGGGATTCGATGAAGGTGTGGACGTGGAAGCCGCAGGTCAGCTGCTCCTGGGCGGTCAGGCCGAAGCGCTCGAGCATCCGGGCGTACCGCGGGTCCGGCGTCGTGTGGCTTGCGAGGGACAAAGGGGAGGTTGCGAGCGCCGCGACCCGTGCGCCGTGCCGCTGGGCGGCCTCATCGGCCATCGCCCGGCCCGCGCGTATCTGGCGGAGCAGTTCCTCATAATCCAGGCACGGCCGGGTCTGGGTCTCGATCTGTTCGAGCTTGAGCTCGGCACTCAAGCCCATCCCGTCGTCGCAAGCGGGTCTGGTCTGCTTCTGCAGCAGCCGCGGTTTGTCCGGGGCGTCGTCGGCCGCGAGCTTCCGGCCGGAGAGCAGCGCATCAGCGAGCGCCAATGGCTCCCCGCTGCCCGGGTCCACGATCAGCAGTTCTTCCTCGACCCCAAAAGTCCGCATGCGTACATTGTCCGTCAGACCAGCCGAAACGTCCCTGACATGACGAAAAGCGCGAACGATCACTGGGGGCCCTGCGGCAGGCTGGCCCGAGGGGCGGAAGTGTCCGCTCGCGCTCTGCGGAGGGCCTCAAGCCTCCGCTCGCGCTCTGTTGGTCTGGGAAAACCTAGTCCTGGAAATACTCGATCTTGGCGCCGATGGTGTTGAGCCGCTCGGCCAGGTCCTCGTAGCCGCGCTCAATGACGTAGATGTTGCGCAGCTCAGACACGCCCCGCGCCGCAAGCATGGCGAGCAGCAGGCACGCCGCCGGGCGGAGGGCAGGCGGGCAGCCGATCTCCGCGGCACGCCACCGGGTGGGGCCGTTGACGTAGATCCGGTGCGGGTCCAGCAACTGCACCCGGGCCCCCAGCTTGTTCAGCTCCGTGAGGTAGATGGCGCGGTTCTCGTAGACCCAGTCGTGGATCATGGTCTGGCCCTCGGCGTTGCCGGCAATCACGGCGAAGAACGGCAGGTTGTCGATGTTCAGCCCCGGGAACGGCATCGGGTGGATCTTGTCTTCCGGCGCCCGCAGCTCAGAGGGCTTGGTGGTCACATCCACCAGCCGGGTGCGGCCGTTGCGGGCCATGTACTCTCCCGAAACTTCGAGCTTCTGGCCCATCTGCTCCAGCGTGGCCAGCTCGATTTCCATGAACTCGATGGGCACGCGGCGGATGGTCACCTCGGAATTCGTCACAATACCGGCGGTGATGAGGCTCATCGCCTCGATGGGGTCCTCGGAGGGGAAGTATTCAATGTCGACGTCGATGGACGGCTTGCCGGTGATCTTCAGCGTGGTGGTTCCGACGCCGTCGATCTCCACTCCCAGCCTCTGCAGATAGAAGCAGAGGTCCTGCACCATGTAGTTGGGGCTGGCGTTGCGGATGATGGTGGTGCCGCCCCGGTGGGCGGCGGCCATGATGGCATTTTCGGTGACGGTGTCTCCGCGCTCGGTGAGCACGAAGGAACGGTCAAGAGCGTCCGACGTCGGCGCCTGCACCGTGTAGAAGCCCGCGGTGGCCTCCACCGAAAGCCCGAACTGGCGCAGCGCCTGCATGTGCGGCTCCACTGTGCGGGTGCCAAGGTCACATCCGCCGGCGTAGGGCAGCCGATACTGTGCCGTTTCGTCCAGCAGCGGGCCGAGGAGCATGATCACGCTGCGGGTGCGGCGGGCAGCCTCAACGTCCATGGACGCCAGGTCCAGCACGGCGGGCCGGCGGAGCTGCAGATCGTTGTCGTTGAGCCAGATGCATTCGACGCCGATGCTCACGAGCACCTCGACGATCCGGTTGACCTCCTCGATCCGGGCCAGCCGGCGCAGTGTGGTGGTGCCGCGGTTGATAAGGCTGGCGCAAAGCAGTGCGACGCCGGCGTTCTTACTGGTGTTGACGTCAACGGAGCCAGAGAGTGTCCGGCCGCCTTCCACGCGGAGGTGGGTCATCTGGGACTTGCCGAGCTTTACGATGCTCTGGCCGAATATCGCCTCAAGCCGCTGGATCATTTTCAGGCTCAGATTCTGCTTGCCCTGCTCCATTCGGGCGACGGCGCTTTGGCTGGTTCCGAGTTCCGCGGCGAGCTGCCCCTGGGTCCAGCCCTTCTGCCCGCGGGCGTCGCGGAGCATGAGTCCAACGTGTTCAGCAGTCTGTTGTGTCATAACAAAAAAATATCACAAATGATGTATTTTGGCGGCAAAGTCGGGCTGGTGCCCGTTGAATTCCAGAATTTACCCGCCCTGTGCGATAACGAGAGCGGGTTGGGCTACCGGCAGCAGGCAGCGAGGCGCAGGCCACCAGGTCTGGCGAGGCGGCGGACCGACACAGCCGCTGGCCTTGACCCGGGAAGCCATCGGGAGCAAGCTAACGCTACCGGTTGCGGCCAGTTAAGGGAACGGGAGGCCGCCTTGTCCATTTTCAACTCCGCGGTGTTCGGCGAGAAGCGCCCCTCCAGGCAGCAGGCCACCGCATTTCTCTCCTTCGTGGTAGCCACGGCGGTGGGCTTCGTGCCGGGCCCCCGCCTGGACGATGGCACTCCCCCGGAGTCCTCCATCATTCAGCCTACGGCCGCGGCGTCCGCCACCGCCCCGGCTGCTCCAGCCCAGCCCGCGGCCCCGTCGACTCTGGCGCAACCGTCCGCGCCCCAGCCCTCGGCAGGCGGCACCATGCTGCTCGGCAACGACGTGTCCTGGCCGCAGTGCAACAAGGCCCTGCCCAAGGACCCGGCGTTCGCAATCGTCGGCGTCAACAACGGACTGGCCAACACCACCAACCCGTGCCTGCATCAGCAATTGGACTGGGCAGATGACATCTCTTCCGATCTGACCGGACAGCCGGGCGTGGCCCTCTACATCAACACCGCCAACCCCGGCAGTGCCGGATCCTGGTGGCCCACAAGCAACAACTATGGTGGCAAGACCGTGCCGAACCCCTACGGCGAGTGCAAGGGGCAGGTGGATGTCCCGTGCGCCTACATGTACGGATATGCCAAGGCCTTCGATGACGCCTACCTCCGCAGCATCACTAATCCGGAGGACTATCTGTGGTGGCTGGATGTGGAAACGGGCAACAGCTGGTCCGGCAACAAAGACGCCAACAGGGCAGACCTTGAGGGCATGACGGACTTCTTCCACAGCATCGACGCGGACGTGGGCATCTATTCCACCGGTGTCCAGTGGGGACAGATCGTTGGCCAGGTCAGCCCCGGCAGCAACCTCTACAACCTCCCCAGCTGGCTCCCCGGCGCCCGCACGGCCAGCGGGGCCAAGGGCAACTGCTCGGCCGCGCCCCTCACCGCCGGCGGCCGGGTCATCCTCACCCAGTTCGTCTCCAAGGGCTTCGACTACGACTACTCCTGCATCTGACCCGGACGCCCAGGCACGGCGGGAGGCCTCCGGAGCCCCGGCCTGACCCGTGGTTAGGCCCTGACCCGTGGTTAGGCCCTGCCCCATGGTTAGACTCGGGCCATGCGCCACACCGACACCATCCGGACCGCCACCATCGAAGACGCGGAAATCCTCGCCCAACTCCAGCTCGAGTGCTGGCGAGAGACCTACTCGGGACTGCTGTCCCCCGACTTTTTTGCCAGGCAGAGCGTGGACGAGCGGCTGGCCATGTGGCTCCGGCTACTGAACGGCGCCCACGCCGGGCGCCAATTCGTTGCAGACGTCGGCGGACGGCTGGTGGGATTTGCCGGCTCACTTCCGCCGCGCCTACTTCCGCCCGGCCCGCTTCCGCCGGCGGCAGGCTCCGCTGACGCACGTTCCGACGGCAGGGCTGAGCTCTGGGGCATCTACGTGCTGAAAGCCCACCACGGTTCCGGGCTGGGCCAACGGCTTCTTGATGCAACGCTCGGAGCCGAGCCCGCAGCCCTGTGGGTGGCCCAGGACAACCCCAGGGCCCAGGCCTTCTACCGCCGCAACGGCTTCGAGTTCAACGGAACGAAGGAAGCCATTGAAGATTGGGAAGGACTCGTCGAACTGCGGATGACAAGGTAGTCCGGCGCTGGCCAACTACACCTAGGACCCTTCGAGCCACACCATGTTCCAGGTCCCGGCCCATACGGCAGCAACCACGGCGCCAGCCGCGATCACCGCTCCGCCGAGCAGCACCCAGATATCCAAGCGGCTGTAGGTCGATTCGCGGGCCCACGTCCGTGTGGCCCCGCCGAAGCCGCGCGCCTCCATGGTGACGGCGAGGCGGGTCGCGCGCCGGATGGCCTGGACCAGCAGGCCGAAGCTCTGCCCCAAGGTGGCGCGCAGCCGCTGCCACGGGTTGCCCCGGGACCCCACGCCGCGGGCGCGCCGGGCCATGCCGATGGTCTGCCATTCCTCCGCCATGAGCCCCACGAGTCGCATGGCCGCGAGCGTGCCCAGCACGAACCGGTGCGGCAGGCGGCCCTTCTGCGCCAACGAATCGGCGAGGTCGGTGGGGTCCGTGCAGCTCATCAGCAGCACCGCCGGCAAAGCAATCGCGAGGCCGCGGAGCAGGAAACCCAGCCCCAGCTGGAGGGAACCTTCGCTCATGGACCAGATGCCGACGTCGAGCAGTACCTTCCCGCTGTCCGGCGACAGGATGGACGTGCTCCAGCCGCCCACGGCGGCAGCGACAATCAGCGGCCAGCCGCGCTGCCAGAGCAGCGTGAACGTCAGTCCGGCGAGCGGGAAAAGCAGCAGTTCGCAGGCCAGCGCCACGGACGCGGACATCCAGTCGATGGACAGGGCCAGAACAAGGGTGATGAGGAAGACGGCGGCGAATTTGGCCAGCGGGTTGGCCCGGGTCAGCAGCGCCTGGTTTCCGGAAAGGCTCAGCGCGTCCCTCATGTCGGGGCCTGTTCCGGTGCGCCGAGGGCGTGCCCGCCCGTGCCCGGCTGAGCCGTGCCCGGCTGAGCCGTGCCCGGCTGACCCAGTCCCCGGGGGGCGAGCCTGAACTCGGTCCCGCCCAACACATGCGTGAATTCCTGGTCGTGCGTCACGGAAACCACGGCGGTGCCGGCGTCGAGCAGTTCGGACAGGAAGGAGGCGAGCTCGGCCCAGGTGTTTGCATCCTGGCCGAACGTCGGCTCGTCCAGGATCAGGACCTGGGGATGGGCCGCGAGCACCGTGGCCACGGAAAGCCTGCGCTTTTCCCCGCCGGAAAGCGTGTACGGGTTGGCGTCCACGAGACCGGTCAGGCGAAGCCGCTCCAGCAGCTCGTCAACGCGCTCTTCCCCGTGGCCCATGTGCCGCGGGCCGAACTGCAGCTCGTCCAGGACCCTGCCCGTGACGAACTGGTGCTCGGGTTCCTGGAACACGGTGCCGATCCTCGCGATCAGCTGCTCGGCCCGCCACTTGTACGGGTCGATCCCGGCGCCGCGGCTCAGTTCCACGGTGGCGGACACCTTGCCGTCAACGGGCGGGATCAGGCCGGCGAGCGTCAGGGCAAACGTGGATTTCCCGGCGCCGTTGGGCCCGGTAATGGTCAGCGCTTCGCCGGCGCGGACCTGGGCCGTGATGTCCCGCTGGACAGGCACGGGCGGAACGGACCTGAAGCCGCGGCGGCGTGGCCGCTCGCGTGAGACGGCCAGGCCCTCTGCGGCGAGCAGCAGCTGGCCCGTGACTTCAGCCGAGGTTCCGGCAAGAGTCCGCTGCCGCGCGGCCGGGACATATCCGGGAACCCAGACCCCGGCGGCAATGAGCATCTCGCGCGCTTGTTCAAGAACCTGGTCCGGCGTACCGTCGATCAGCACCGCCGGCTGCGTGCCGGATCCAGGCTGCAGCACCACGATCCGGTCTACCAAGTCCTTCCATACGGCTACCCGGTGCTCCACGACCACCAGCGTGGCGCCCGTCTTGTCGAGGCAGCGGCCCACGGCGTCGCGGACTTCCAGCACGCCTGCCGGGTCGAGATTGGCGGTCGGCTCGTCCAGCAGGATGAGCCCCGGCCGCATCGCCAGGATGCCGGCCAGCGCAAGGCGCTGTTTCTGCCCGCCGGACAGGGCCGACGTCGCGTGGTCCAGCGGAAGGTGCGCGAGCCCGACGTCGTCCAGTGCCTCGTGGACGCGGGTCCAGATTTCGTCGCGGGGCACGGAGAGGTTTTCGGCACCGAACGCTACGTCGTCGCCGAGGCGGGAGAGGACCACCTGCGTTTCGGGGTCCTGCTGCATGAGGCCGGCGCGGCCGCGCCGCGCGCGCGGCGGTTCGCCGGCAATCAGCAGGCTGCCGGTCTCGTCCGCGTCGTCGCTGTCGGCAAGGCCGCCGTCGCCGGCTGCGCTGTTTCCCGAGGTGCCGTCACCCAGAACCCCGGCGAGGGCGTGAAGCAGCGTGGACTTGCCGGCGCCGGAAGGTCCCAGCAACAGGACCCGCTCCCCCGGCCGGATGTCCAGGTCCAGCGCGTTGACGGCGGGCCTGGACCGTCCCGCGTGGCGCCAGCCCCAGCCGCGGGCGGTGACCGCGGCTGGGCGGACGCCGCCGTCGTAATGTGCGGGCATCAGGAGAAGACGGGCTCCGTGGCTGCCTTGCGGGACGCGAACGAGCTCAGCACGCCCGTCCTGGCCAGGCCGCGGGTAGCGATCCAGGACAGCACGCCGGCGATGACCGCGCCGGAAATGGCGCAGAACACGATATACGCGAGCTTGTCCCCAGCGGCGTACGCAATGTTCCAGCCCCACGGAGCGAAGGAGTCATTCAGGCCGCAGAACAGGCCCGCACCCGCGCCGGCCAGCAGCGAAGCGGGGAGGTTGAATTTCTTGTACATGAAGGCGGCGAACACGAGCTCCGCACCCAGGCCCTGCAGGATGCCCGAGATCAGCACCGTGGTGCCGTACTGGGAGCCCATGATCAGCTCGCCCGTGGCGGCGACGGCTTCGCAGAACAGTGCCGCACCCGGCTTGCGGACGATGAGCATGCCGAGCACCGCCGGAATCATCCAGCCGCCGGCGTAGAGGCCGGAGAGGGGCGGGTACACGGCGTTGACGGGGGCGGAGATTAGGTTGGCGCCCTGGGACCAGGCCCAGAAGATCACGCCGCCGGCGACCGCGATCAGTGCCGCCACCACGATGTCAGCCACGCGCCAGTTGTAGCCGGTCTTCTTGATTGTTGCAGTTGTCATGATGGTCCTCCTGAGGAACAGGAGGGGAAAGCGCTCCCCGGCTGCTGGCGGTTGGTTTGCCTGCTGCCGGACACTTTGAGAACTCGACTCCCTTGCGCCGGTACTAGCCGGATCAGGTTCGAGGGTCTGCGGCGGTCCGCACTCTCAGCGCCCATCCTCGGTTTCGCTGGCAGTTGCCAGTGATGCCCGACGGCGGCGCTCCCCTGTCGTAATAAATCTGCCCTTGTGGGCTGATCCAGTTTACACCGGGACGGCCGCGGAAGACCGGCGCCGCGGTCACAATCCGGGAGGTATCCGGGAAGTGCGCGGAGGCGCCAGAGGGCGGCGAACAGAGGCTGCCTGGGACGGGGCGGCGCGAGGACAGCGCGGAGTACATTGGGGCCATGACGCAACAGGATCACGGCAGCCAAGCCGCTTTTGACCCCGACTCCGCCGCCGAGCAGCCGGCGGGCGCTCTGGCAGCCCTGATCGCCAGCATCGAAGCGGAAATCACCGAGCTGCAGTTTCCCCGGTTCGGCAGGGACGACGCCCTCAACCTCGGCCTCCTGCTGGTTGAGCTCGGCAAGATCGGCAACCTGCCCATCGCCGTCGACATCACCAAGGGCGAACACGTGCTGTTCCATGTGGCACTGGAGGGTGCCACCCCGGACAACGAGCACTGGGTCAAGGCCAAGCAGCGGACCGCAGCACGCTACGAGGAACCGTCCCTGCTCGTGGGACTGCGCGGCCGACTCGGCGGGGGCCGCATCGAGGACAACGCCTGGTTTGACCAGTCCAGGTATGCCGCCCACGGCGGCTCATTCCCCATTTACGTGGAAGGCGTGGGTGCGGTAGCCACGGTGACGGTCTCAGGGTTGCCGCAGAAGGCCGACCACGATCTGGTGGTGCGGGCACTTCGGGAAATCCATGCGTCCATGCGGCTAGGCTAGGGGCAGTCTGTATTCACGTCGCAAGGAGTTTCGGAATGAGTTTTTTCATCAAGCTGCTTGGCACCGGCATTAGCCTGCTCGCCGGATTCGCCGGCACCAAGGCCGTGGACACCATCTGGGAAAAGACCACCGGCCGCAAGCCGCCCAAGGGCGGGAAGGACGACGTCCCCACGACGCTCCGCTCGGCCCTCACCTTTGCCCTCATTTCAGCTTCGGTGAGCGCCATCATCCAGGTGCTGGCCAACCGGGGCACACAGCGGGCGATCACCCGCTTCGCCAAAACCCAGGACATCGTCTAGCCACTTCCTGGTGAGCCGACCACGGGCCCGACTAATGCTGGACACTGCATCAGACGGGGCCGTGGTCCGCGGTCATTCCCCAGCGGAGGTCCTGGGCTGGCTACGGTATGGCGGCTACGACGTCGATTTCGACCAGGAAGTCTCCCAGGAATGAACCGACGGTGGTTCGAGCCGGGTAGGGGGCTTCGACGAACCCTTCGTACGTGGCATTGAACCCTGCAAAATCCCGGCCGGGATGGTGCAGGTGCACCGTTGCTTTGACGACGTGGGAGAAGTCCAGTCCGTGCCCGGCCAGGACTGCAGCCAGGTTCTTCATGGCCTGGACGGTCTGCTCCTCGATGGTGGTGCCGACGGTGTCACCGGTGACGGGGTCGTGGGGTGTCTGGCCCGCGGTGAAGAGGAAGCCGTTGGCGGCGATCGCCTGGGAGTAGGGTCCGGCCGGGCTGGGCGCGAGGTCTGTGGTTACCTGCTGTCGAGGCATGGGGAGGATTCCTTTCGTGTGACCGGCGCGGTGGCCGGCCGGAGTTGTTGATGTTCTTAGAGGACCTTTGAAAGAAAGGCCTGGGTGCGTTCGTGCCGCGGTGAACCAAGGACCTCCGCGGGGGGTCCGCTTTCGACGACCACCCCCTGATCCATGAAAACGACCTGGTCGCTGACCTGACGGGCAAAGCCAAGTTCGTGCGTGACGACGACCATGGTCATCCCGGCCTCGGCGAGGGATTTCATGACGTCGAGCACTTCGCCGACGAGCTCCGGGTCGAGTGCGGACGTGGGTTCATCGAAGAGCATGAGCTTGGGTTTCATGGCCAGTGCCCGCGCGATTGCGATCCGCTGTTGCTGCCCGCCGGAGAGCTCCTGGGGGTAGGAGTGTCTCCGGTCGCCGAGCCCGACGCGGTCCAGCAGCGTCTGCGCTTCGGCGGTGACTTCGTTCCGCGGACGCCCGAGCACATGGACGGGCGCTTCCACGATGTTCTCCAGCACCGTCATGTGCGGGAAGAGGTTGAAGCGTTGGAAAACCATGCCCGCGTTCAGCCGTGAGCGTGCGGTCTGGCGCTCTTTCATTTCGTAAAGTCGTCCGTGGCGCTCGGTGTAGCCCACCAGGTGTTCGTCTACGTAAAGGCGACCGGCGTCGACCTTTTCCAGGTGGTTGATGCACCGGAGGAAAGTGGTCTTCCCGGAACCGGACGGTCCGATCAGGCAGGTCACCGAACCGCGTTCGACTCTCAGATCAATGCCTTTGAGGATTTCCGTTGAGCCGAAGCTCTTGCGGACACCCTGGGCTTCCACCATGGCGGCGTTCATCATGCTGTCCTTGTCTTTGGCTGGGCCTTTTGCTGGCGGGTCCGTCGCGGCGCGACGTCGAAGCCGCGGCCATACCGTCGTTCGAGTTTGGTTTGGAAGAAGCTCAGGATGGTTGTCATCAGCAGGTACCAGAGGCTGGCGACGATGAGCAGCGGGATCGTCTGGTAGTTGTTGGCGTAGATGATCTGGGCCGAGTAGAGCAGGTCCGAGATCGCCAGGACGCTGACAAGGGCCGTGCCTTTGAGCATGGAAATGACCTGGTTGCCGGTCGGTGGGAGGACCACGCGCATGGCCTGGGGCAGGATCACGCGGCGCATGAGCTTTCCGCCGTCCATTCCAAGTGCCCGGGCGGCGTCATACTGGCCCTTGTCCACGGACCCGATGCCGCCACGGATGATTTCGGCCATGTAGGCGGCCTCATTCAGGGACAGGCCCAGCAACGCGGCACCCAATGGCGAGATCAGCACGTTGGCCGATCCGAGGATAAGGGACGGCCCGCCGAAGGGAAGCCCGAAGGCGATCACCGGATACAGGGCGGCGATGTTGTACCAAAAGATCAGCTGCACCAAGAGCGGAGTGCCACGGAAGAACCAGATGTAACTCCGGCTGATCGTGCTGAGAATCGGATTCGCAGAGAGCCGCATGACGGCAAGGAGCGTGCCCAGGGCAATACCGACGCTCATCGATACCACCGTCAGGAGGATCGTCAGCCCGGCACCGGCAATGATCTGTGGAGCGAAGAGATACGAGATGACAACATCCCAGTGGTACCGCTGATTCACCGCCACGTCCCACGCGGCGCTGAGGGCAAGGAGGATCAAAACGGCTGCGATGGCCAGCCGGACGGGGTGCCTGAGCGGCACCACCGGGATGGAGTCCTCCGATGCCGGCGGGGCTTGCTTCCTGGTGTCAGGGATTGAGTGTTGCTGCATGGTGTTCACCTCCTATTGGGCGAAATTGACGCGGGCGTCAGTGATGGCGCTGGATTCAAGTCCGTACTTCCCCAGCACCTTCTTGTAGGAATCGCTCTTGATCACTGCGTCCAGGGCAGCAGAGACCGACTTGACCAGGCTGGAGTCCTTCGGCACGCCAACCCCAACAGGCGTGACGTCGTACTCTGCGGCGATCTCGATCTGCGGGTTCTGGGTGGCGGCAAAGTTCAGGATGGGCGCATCCGCCAGTACGGCGTCCAACCGTCCGCTGGTGAGGGCGGAGATGGCCTGCCGCGTGTCCTGGAACTCGCTGCGCTGGATCGCTTCTTTACCGTCGAAGGTGCAGGCCTGGTCGAATTTCGGGACGTCGACCGTGAGCTGGTAGGACCCGGTGAGGAGGCCGACCTTCTTACCGCACAGTGCGTGCTGGTCTTTGATCCCCGCCGGGTTACCCTTGGGCACGGCAACGCCGCCGCCGACCTGCATGTAATCAACGAAGTCCAGGACTTCCATCCGCTTGGTGGTGGGTGTCATGGAAGAGACGGTCATGTCATACCGACCGGCAGCAAGCCCGGGAATTATGGCGTCGAAGTTGGCCACCTGGATGTCGACTTTGACACCCAATGCCTCACCGATGAGGCGCGCCACGTCGGGATTGGTGCCCGTCATCTCCTGCGTGCCCTCCCGGTAGAACTGGGTAGGCGGCTCGTTGGTGGGGATGGCCACCCGCAGCACCTTGGACGTTTTGATGGACTCCGGGAGAAGTCCGACGGCGGCTTGGTTGACTTCCAGCGCCGGCACGCCGGTCCCCGGCACGGCCGAACCGGAAGAAGTCGAAGGCGATGCAGTGCCGGCAGGGGTGCATGCCGTGACAGCAAGCACCAGCGCCGCCGTTGCGACGACGGACGATCCAAGGCGGCGATATCTGCCTCGGGTGGTGGCAAATGAAGGTTTCATCAGGGGGTTCTCATTTCTACCAGGCCCTTGTGGGCCTTCGGGGCGGGTGAGGTGCGGGCAAGGGGTGCATTGCGGTGCCGGATCAGCCCACGGCCTTCCAGCCGAAGCTCCTGGATTGAAGACACCCCGAGGAGCACCATGGTGCGCGTCATTTCGGCCTCGAACATTCTCAGGACATGGGCAACGCCGGCCTGGCCCGCGGCCGCGAGGCCGTACAGGTAAGGGCGGCCGATGGAACAGGCGTCGGCGCCGAGGGCGATGGCCTTGACGACGTCGGAGCCGCGGCGGATGCCGCCGTCGACGATGATTTCGAGCCGGCCTTCCGCCCGGTCGACGATGTCCGGGAGGAGGTCCAGGGGCGAGGCCATGTGATCGAGCTGCCGGCCGCCGTGGTTGCTGACCTGGATGGCGTCGATGCCGATCTCGGCGGCCGTGGCGGCATCGTTGGGATTAACCACCCCCTTGAGGATGATGGGGCCGTTCCAGCGGGCACGCAGATCCCGGATGTCATCCCAGTCCGTCGGTTCGTAGGAACCGGCAAGCAGCGTCCGCCACATGTCAGGGGTACTGGACAAGGGACCGTCGGGGATCTCGGCGTCCAGGTTGGGGAAGGCGATCGCGTCATTGGCCAGGAACCCAAGCGCCCACCGCGGGTGCAGGGCTCCCTCGACGACGGTCTTCATCTTGATGGACGGAGGCGCGGTGAACCCGTTGTGGTAATCCCGTTCGCGGTGGCCGATGGCGCGGCAGTCAACGTTGACCAGCAGGCCTTCATAGCCTGCGGCCGCGGCCCTGTCCAGGATTGCCTGCAGCTCTACCTTGTCCCCTATCGGTTCGATGTTGAACCAGCGCCGGAGGCCGGGGGTAGCGGCGCTGACGTGCTCCATGGGGGTTGTGCTCAGGTGCGCCAGGCCGTAGGGGACGCCGGCCTCCATTGCCGCACGGGCAACAGCGGTCTCACCGTCCGGATGGAACAGCCTGGTGCCGCCGGTCGGGGCGAGCGTCAGGGGCATCGATACCGGGCCACCCAGGAGGGTTGAGCTGAGGTCAAGGTCCTGGACAGATCCCCACTTCGGCAGGAAGGACCAGTCATCAAAGGAGGACTGGTTGCGCCGCAGGGACACCTCGTCCTCGCCGCCGCCCTCGATGTAGTCAAAAATGCTGCCGGGGAGGCGTTTCGATGCGAGCTTCCTCATGTCCTCGACGCTGTAGCAACGCCTGGCGAGGCGCTCCGAGGCCGTCCGGGCCGGGCCTTGGACCGTGGCGAGGGCCCTGATGTCTTTGAATTTCACTGCTGATCCTCTTGGTTTTGAAGGACTTCCTTGTCGCTTCCTTCCCCAATGGTGACGCAGATCTCGCGCCTTCTATATGTGAGTTCGGCTAAAAGATTTGCGGATTGCCCGTGATAAATTCCAAGGTATGGATACGCATAAAACGGACCTGACGGAGGGCGATCTTCACGGGGCCGTCGTACGGCTGTCGGATTGCATCCAGCTAATGCAGGCCGATCTGGTGCATGCCAACCCCACACCGGAAAACCTCAGCCATCCCGTATCGGATGTCCTCATGTATGACCCCTTCGACGAATGGACAAGCGTCCACGACCGCATCATTCTGGCCGTCGGCCTGACCTGTGGCTCGGTCGATTTCGACCAGCTGATGCACCGGGCCTCTAACAGCGATGCTGCTGCAGTGATCGTCAAAGCCCATGGGACGCCGATGGAGCAGCTACGGTCTGCCGCAGTCCGGCACAGCCTGGCCGTCCTGGTTGCACCTGACAATGTGGACTGGACCCGCCTGGTGACACTTGCCAGGGCATCGGTCATGGGGGCGGCCGCCGATTCCGTCTCAGGTGTCCGGCTCGGGGACCTTTACGCGTTCGCCAACGCCGCGGCGTCGATCACCAACGGTGCAGCAAGCATCGTGGACCCGCTCGGACGGGTGCTCGGTTACTCGACATTGCCGGGACAGCCCGTCGACGAACTGCGCCGCGTCACGACACTCTCCCTGCAGGAGATCCAGCCGCCGGCCTTCGACACGGATTTCAAGACCGTCTATGCGTCCTCGGGGGCAGTGTTAGTCCCCGCAATAGATGATGAGATGGCAAGGCTGGCCCTCGCCGTGAGAGCCGGCGGGGAACTTCTTGGCTCGATCTGGATCATCGACCCGGGCGAAGACAAACGCGAGGCGGCGCTGAACGCACTCGGCAGGATGGCGCCACTGGCCGGACTCCACATGCTCCATGCCCGCTCGGCCTCCGACTTTGGGGAACGCCGGAACGGGGACTTGATCCGCACGCTCATGGACGACACGGCGCACGCCGCGTTTGCCGCCGCCCAGCTGGGACTCGATGCAGCCCACGGGCTCGCGGTCGCGGCGTTTTCCATCGTCCGGCCCGAAACCGGGAGCCTTGAATCGGTGCGCGACATACAACGGCTGCTGCATCTTGTTACGACAGTCTGCAACCTTCAGTTCAACACCAGCCACAGTGCCCTCATTGACTCGGTGGTCTACGCTCTTCTGCCCTGCGAAGGGACCGCTCCAAGGGCCGTCCATCGGCGTGTGGTCCAGGAAATCGGCGCCTACGCACACACGATCAGCTCCTACCCGCTCATCGCAGCCGTTGGCGGCATCGCACCCCGGCTAGAGGACCTGCCGGAATCCAGATCCGAAGCGTTGCAAACGCTGCAATACCTGCTCCGTCGGCAAACGGAAACGCCGGGTTCCGGTTCCGGTGGGGTGCAATCCCCCGCCGCCGGGCTATTCGAGGACTACCGGATCCCGCTGAATCTCTTGAAAATCGGGGCGTTCATCGCCGAAAACGGACTTTCCGACGTCGACGACATCACCAGGATCCAGGCCCACGATGCCGAGCAGCAGACCGGCTACCTGGACACCCTCCGGGCATATCTGGCTTCGAACGGAAGCATTTCCACGATGGCGGAACGCCTCCACGTGCACAACAACACCGTCCGTTACCGGGTCGCACGCCTGGCCAAGGACTTTGACCTGGATCTGGACGACCCGCAGAAGCGGCTCTGGCTGTGGCTGCGCCTCACAACCATGGATCTCGCACCGCGGGCGACACCAACTGCACCGAGATCCGGACCTGCCAGCGCGCTGGCTTAGGCCTCCGGCAGAGAACAGGCCCCTTTTGTTTCAGGCGGCTTGGGGGTGTCTGATGGACACTGCCACCCGGTTCTCGGGCTGCGTAGCGTGGTGGTTGTGGACAGAAAAGAAGAAGTCCGTGAGTTCCTGATCTCGCGGCGCGCGAAGCTCAGCCCTGAGCAGGCGGGTATTCCCAGCTATGGGGAGCTGCGGCGCGTGCCCGGCCTGCGCCGGGAGGAAGTGGCGCAGCTCGCCGGTGTGAGCACGGACTACTACACGCGGCTGGAACGCGGCAGCGTGCGCGGCGTCTCAGACTCCGTGCTCGAGGCTGTGGCCGCTGCTCTTCAGCTGGACGAGGCCGAGCGGGCACACCTGATGGATTTGGCCCGGACGGCCAACGCGCCGGCCCGCCGGACGCCGCGCCGGCCGGCACAGCAACGGGTCCGTCCCGGGGTGCTGCGTCTGCTGGACGGCATGACCGGAGTGGTGGCCATGGTGCAGAACGGCCGCTCGGACGTACTGGCCGCCAACCTGTTGGGCCGTGCGCTGTACGCGGAGGTGTTCAAATTCGCCGGACCGTCGGGGCCGGACACCCCGGGTCGGCTCCCGAACCAGGCACGCTATCTCTTCCTCGACCCGCGTGCAGGCGATTTCTACCCCGATTGGCGTGCGATCGCGGCCACCACGGTCGCGATGCTGCGATCGGAAGCAGGGCGTAACCCCCACGACCGGGCGCTGAACGAGCTGGTCGGGGAGCTGACCACGAGCAGCGGCCTGTTCGCCGCGTTATGGGCCGGGCACGACGTGCGGATACACACCACGGGGACCAAGCGCTTCCACCACCCGGTCGCCGGGGAACTGTCCCTGCAGTTCGAGACGCTGGACCTTCCCGGCGATGAGGGACAGACCCTGTTCACCTTCACCGCCGAACCGGGCTCCGCGTCTGAAAACGCGCTGGCGTTCCTCGCCAGCTGGGCGGCATCGCCTCCCCAAACCACCATCACCGGCGATCCTGCCGGTGTCTCCGCCGTCCCGGAGATGCGCCCCCACGCGCAGCCGGGACCACATACCCAGGGAAAACTAAACCATGACTGAGAAGAAAACCAAGACAGTGCAGAAGGAAAACATGGCCAAGAAGGTCTGGTTCATCACCGGCGCCGGCCGCGGGATGGGCACCGACATCGCGAAGGCGGCCCTGGCGGCCGGCCACGCGGTGGTCGCCACCGGCCGCAACCCGGAAAGGGTCGCCCAGGCCGTAGGCGAAAACGAGAACCTGCTGGCGGTGAAGCTCGACGTCACTGACCCTGCGGATGCGGCGGCAGCCATCCAGGCTGCAGTTGACCGTTTCGGACGCATCGACGTCCTGGTGAACAACGCCGGCAACTTCTACGCAGGATTCTTTGAGGAAATCACCCCGGACGACTTCCGAACACAGATTGAAACCACCATGTTCGGGCCCATGAACGTCACCCGGGCGGCCCTGCCGGTCCTGCGGGCCCAGCTCTCGGGCCTGGTCGTCACGATCTCCTCGACCGCCGGGATCACGGGCGGGGAGTTCCTCACCGCGTACGCCGCGTCGAAGTTCGGCGTCGAGGGCTGGGCGGAGTCCCTGGCCATGGAAATCGCCCCGTTCGGCATCCGTACCATGATCGTCGAACCGGGATTCTTCCGCACCGAGCTGCTCACCCCGGAATCCACCAGCTACGCCGTATCCACCATCGAAGACTACGCCTTGCGGACAGAGCAGACGGTCACCGCGTGGAAGGGCATGAACGGCCTGCAGGGCGGGGACCCGGCGAAGCTCGCCGACGCACTGATCCAGTTGGCCGAGCTGGATGAGCCGCCGCTGCGGTTCGCAGCCGGCGCGGACGCCGTCGGAGTATTCGAGACCCGGGCCAAGGAACTCCAGGACCAGGCCGACGCCCACCGCCGACTCTCCGGCAACCTCGCCCACGACGACGCCTGACAGCAACGCAAACGGACGACGGCGGGAGGTCCCGCCGCCGTCTCCCAAACCCGCCGCAAAGCCCACCGCCACCAACCCGCTGGACGGCTATGGCTACCGGCTGCCCAAAACCGGCACCAACATCTTGAGGAGAACCCAGCCATGACATCGAAACTGACCGGAACTGCCGCCCTCGTCACCGGCGCCAGCAGCGGCATCGGCGCCGCCACCGCTCGGCAGCTCGCTGCAATCGGCGCGTCCGTCGCGCTCGTCGCCCGGCGCCGGGACCGCCTGGAGGCTCTGGCCGCAGAGATCGAAGAAGCCGGCGGCACCGCATTGGTCATCGAAGCCGACATCACCGACCGCGCCCAGGCGCAGGCCGCCGTAGACCGGACCGCTGAGCGCTTCGGACAGCTGGACATCCTGGTCAACAACGCCGGCCTCATGCTCCTTGGCCCGGTCGTCGGCGCCGACCCCGCCGAGTGGGACCGCATGATCGCCATCAACGTCCAGGGCCTGCTCCACACCACGCACGCCGCCCTGCCGCACCTGCTCAAAGCCGCCGAGGACGGCCCGCGCCGCGTCGCGGACATCGTCAACATCAGCTCGATCGCCGGGCGCGTCGCCTGGAACGGCTACGGCGTCTACAACCTGACAAAGTTCGGCGTCAACGGCTTTACCGAATCCCTTCGCCAGGAAGTCACCCAGCGCCACGTGCGCGTCGGCGTCCTGGAACCCGGCGGCGTGGACACCGAACTGGGTTCACACAACAACCCCGAGGTCCGCGGCGAGATGATCGATCCGTTCTATGAGCAGACGGAGGTCCTCGCACCCGAGGACATCGCCGACGGCGTCGCCTACATGGTCACCCGGCCCCGGCACGCCTCCATCGGCGAGCTGTGGATCATGCCCACCGACCAGACCTGAACGCAACGGCTCACTCCGCGGCAGGTGACCGGCCGCCGTCGGAAGCCGGCGCCTTGGCCGCTTCGGCGGCCTTCAGCACAACGGCTTCCAGCTCATCCGTGCTGAGCAGTTCCCGGTGGAGGTGCTTGGTGCGGTAGCCGGCCCGGCCCACCATATGGGCGGACACCGGCACCGTGAGCAGCTGGAAGATCCACGCCACGAGCAGTACCGGCCACACCCACCACGTGCGCAGCTGCAGGCCCACGGCGGCCAGCAGCAGGAACAGCCCGAGCACCTGTGGCTTGGTGGCAGCGTGCATGCGGCTCATGAGATCCGGGAACCGCAGCAGGCCGATGGCCGCGGCCAGGGACATCACTGCCCCCACGATCATGAACACGGCGGACACAGCATCGATGACCGTGTCCACGGCGTTGGCGTCAGGATTCATTGAGGTGCTCCCGCCGGTCGGCCACGAAGCGCGCCACCGTCACTGAGCCGATGAACCCGATGATGGACACCGCCACCAGCAGCATCAGGTTGTTTAGGTGCCTGTTCACGGCCATGTCGATGCACAGCGCCGCGCCCAGGATGGCCAGCAGGACGTCGGCCGCCAGGACCCGGTCCAGCAGCGACGGACCACGGGCGATGCGCACGATCGCACCGGCCGCGGCCAGGGACAACACCACGGCGGTCACGGTCAGGACGAGCTCCATCATGCGCCCACCTCCAGGTTCAGGGCTGCAAGTTCTTCCTTCGTGCCCATGACGCGGATCAGCCCCGCCTCGGTGTCCCGAACTTCCTTGCGGAGCTTCAGCACGTCGTCAGCGTTCCTAACGTTCAGGCCGTGGATGTAGAGCGTGGACGTGGACCTGTCCACCTCAACCACGAGCGATCCGGGAATCAGCGAGATCACGTGCCCGGTGGCGGTCACCATCAGGTCAGAATGGCTCCGCAGCGGAACGGCGACGACGGCGTTGGTCACCTTGGGCCCCCGCACCACGGCCAGGTAGAAGACCTGGAAGCTGGCGGCCACCACCCTGCCCAGGAACTGCACGGCGAACGGGATGGCCCGGAGGACGCTGAAGCGCCCGCTCAGCTCCACCGGCGGCAGGTAGAACAGGCGGGCCACGACGGCGGCGAGCAGGGCACCGAACAGCAGGTTGCCCGGACTGAAGTCCTGCCAGAGGGCACCCCAGACGATCACGAGCCATACAAGCAGCGGCAGTTCCTGCCGCAGGGAGATCCGCTTCCGGCTCATTTTCCGTCACCGCCCGGGTCACTGCCGCTCAGGGTGCTGCCCTTCAGGGTGCTGCCGCTCAGGGTGCTGCCACCCACGGCCAGGCCCGGAACGGGCGCATGCTCACCCAGCACCGCCTTGATGTACGCAGACCTGTCCAGCATGGCCTCAGCGGACTGGCCCGCCACCCGGAAGAGCGGGCCGGCGAAGACCGTGAGCGCCACGCCGAGGACCACCAGGCCCAGCGTGGAGCCCACCATGGTCCGGGGCAGCAGGACGACGTTGCGCTTGCCCGCCCGGTGGCCCGTGGCCGAATCCTTGGTGTCGGCGAGCAGGACGGGGTCGGGGTGCTCGGCGTCGTCGGCCTTTCGCCAGAACGCACGGTTCCAGACCCGGGCCACCGCCAGCAGGGTCAGGAGGCTCGTCACAACGCCGCCGATGACCAGCGAGTAGGCCAGCGGGGTGCCGAGCTGGATGCCGGCCTGCATCAGCCCCAGCTTGCCAAGGAATCCGGAGAACGGCGGGATGCCCGCGAGGTTCATGGCGGGGATGAAGAACAGCAAAGCCAGCAGTGGCGACAGCTTGGCCAGCCCCGCCAGCCGGTCCACGGACGAGCTTCCGCCGCGGCGCTCGATCAGGCCGGTGACCAGGAAGAGACTGGTCTGGATGGTGATGTGGTGGGCCACATAGAACACGGCAGCGGCGAGCCCCGCCACCGAGGACATGGCCAATCCGAACACCATGTAGCCGATGTGACTGACCAGGGTGAAGGACAGCAGACGCTTGATGTCGCTTTGGGCCAGGGCACCCAGGATCCCCACCACCATGGTCAGCAGCGCGGCCACCATCAGCGGTGAGTTGAGGGTGTCGCCGGGGAAGAGGAGGGTCTCTGTGCGCACCATGGCATAGACGCCCACCTTGGTCAGCAGGCCGGCGAACACTGCCGTCACGGGGGCCGGTGCCGTGGGATAGGAGTCAGGCAGCCAGAAGGACAGCGGGAACACGGCGGCCTTGATGCCGAACGCCACCAGGATCATGACGTGCAGCAGCGTTTTGGTGCCCGGGTCCAGCTCCGCAAGTTTGATGGCGAGGTCCGCCATGTTGATGGTGCCGGTGGCCCCGTAGATCATGGCGATCGCGATCAGGAACAGCACTGAGGAGACTACCGAGACCACCACGTACGTGACGCCGGCACGGACGCGCGGACCTGTCCCGCCCAGGGTCATCAGAACGTAGCTGGCGGTGAGCAGGATCTCGAAGCCGACGTAGAGATTGAAGAGATCACCGGAGAGGAATGCGTTCGAGACACCTGCCACGAGAATCAGGTACGTGGGGTGGAAGATCGACACGGGGGCGTCCTCGTCGCCGTCGGCCATGCCCTGACCGGTGGCGTACACCAGGACCGCGAGGCTCACCGCGGAGGACACCACCAGCATCAGCGAGGAGAACTGATCCACCACCAGCACGATCCCCCAGGGCGGCAGCCAGCCACCGATGTTCACCGCCTCCGTTCCGCCGTCCCAGACGGAGGCCAGCAGCAGGCATTCGAGCAGCAGGGTGAGGGACAGCAGCGCTATGCTCACGGCCCGCTGTGCCCGCGAGCGCCGGATCAGCACGAACGTCAGGGCTGCGCCCAGGATGGGAAGAACGACGGCGAGCGGGGCCAGGCTTGCGATGCTCACTTTCCGCCTCCTTCAGTGTTGATATCGAGGTTGGCGGAGCCGGGCTTCTCTTCCCGCGCGGCATCTTCGGCGGAGATGGTTCCTCCGCCCGCCGGGACTGCGGCCGGCGCGGGAGCGGCTTCAGCTGCGGACGAGTCAGACACAGCCGCGCCGTCGGAGCCGAGCATGGTGAGCGGGAACTCGGAGGTTTCCACCGGGATGACGGCGTCGTCCTCGGCATCGAAGCTGGGTGTTGCCGCGACGCGGCGGTCCTCGACGTCGTCCTGGATCTCGTCCTGGCGGGCCAGCACCCAGGTCCGGTAAATGATGCCCAGCATAAAGGCGGTAACGGCGAAGGAGATCACGATCGAGGTCAGGATCAGTGCCTGGGGCAGGGGGTCGTTGTAGGCGCCTGGGTCCGTGTCTTTGCTGAAGAACGGGGCCAGGCCGGCGTAGCCGCCGGTGGCAAGGATCAGCAGGTTGGTGGCATTGGCCAGCAGCATCAGGCCCAGCAGCACGCGGGTGAGGCTGCGCTCGAGAATGAGGTAGATGCCGCACGCATACAGCGCGCCCATGACGGTCAGCAGGGTGAGGTTGACGCTCATGCCTGTCCCCTCGCGGTGGTCTCGGCCGGGACGCCGGGCCCCCGGTCCCCGGCGGACGGGCTGTCCTCGGCTGGCTGGGTTTCGGAAGGTTCGGCTTCGGACTGCGGGCCGGCGGAGGGTTCGGCTTCGGCGGGCGGGCCGGCGGATTGCCCCTCGGCGGATTGCCCGGGCTGTTCCTCGAAATGCTCGTCGATCTCGGCTCCCAGGCTGCGCAGCACGTCCAGCACCAGCCCGATCACCACAATGTAGACGCCGGTGTCGAAGATGGTGGACGTGACAAACTTGATGTCCCCGAAAACCGGCAGCCACACCTCAACGATGGCGCTTTGGAACACCTGCCCGCCCAGCAGGAGCGGGGCCACGCCGGACGCGGCGGCCGTTGCCAGGCCGATCCCCAGCAGGGTTCCGGCGCTGATGGGGGTGGCCTCCCGAAGCTCGTAGCGTCCGCCCGCCAGGTAGCGGAGGGTGAGGGCCAGCCCTGCCATGAGCCCGCCCGCGAACCCGCCGCCGGGAAGGTTGTGCCCGGCCAACAGCAGGTAGAGAGAAAAGATGATCATCGAGTGAAAGATCAGCCGCGTGACCACTTCAAAGATGATGGAGCGCCGTTCGGGCGCCATGGTGCGGCCTGCCACGAGCCACGCGTCGCGGGAGGCGGCGGCGAACTTGCGGCTCAGCGCCAAGGCGGCGCCGTCACGCGACGACTTGTCCACTCCCCTGCGGCGGCCCACCGTGCCCTCGGCCACTGTGGCCGATGCGCGGATGCCGTCGCCGCGGCCGCGGATGAAGATCAGGCTGGCGACGCCGGTCGCGGCCAGCGCAAGCACCGAGATCTCGCCGAACGTGTCCCACACCCGGATGTCCACGAGCGTGACATTAACGATGTTCAGCCCACCGCCGCCCTCGTAGGCGAGCTTCGGGAACTCCAGGGACACCGGCGTCGCAACCCGGGCACCCATGGCGTGGATGGCGGCGAAGACCATGGTGGCGCCAAAGGCCAGCCCGATGATCACACGGACCACGCGGTACTTGCCGCCGGTGCGGTCCCGGAGTTCGGCCGGCAGGCTGCGCATGGCCAGGACGAAGGCCACCAGGATGATGGTTTCCACCAGCATCTGCGTCAGAGCAAGGTCCGGCGCGCCCTGCAGTGCGAACATCAGGGCAATGCCGTAGCCGGTCACCGAGACCATGAGCACCGCCAGGAAGCGCTTGTTGGCCCGGACTGCCGCCAGGGCCCCGATCACGATCCCGGCCCCCGCCACGATCTGCAGCGGCGAGTTGGGATCGATGAAGTACAGCCCTTCCGGCAGCGGTTTGCCCGCGGCGATGAGGGCGGTCAGCGGCAGCACGAACGCGACGGTCAGGATCACGGCGAGGTAGAAGTACAGCGAACCGCGCTGCGTGCGGCCTGTGATCCACACGGCGGCGTCGTCCAGGGCGCCGATGGTCAGCTGGTAGCCGCGGTCCGCGTCAATCCATCCGGGGACCGCGCTCTGCGCTCGGTCCACCAGCCCGCGGGCGTAGAACATAGCAAGGCCGAGTGCGAAGGTGACGGCCGTCAGCCCCAGCGCCGGAGTGAGACCGTGCCACAGCGCCAGGTGCCCGGCGGCACCTCCGCCGGTCCCGGCGTCGGCCGTTCCCCCGGTGAACAGGGCAGCGTACGGCTGGATCCAGCTGTCCACCGGCGCAGGCCACAGGCCGTAAACGATGGTGAGAAAACTCAGGACGGCGGGCGCCGCGAGGAAGGACGGCTTGATCGCCTTGAACGGCGTACGGTCCACGCCCGGCTTCTCCGCGAAGGCGCCCCACAGGAACCGGGCGCTGTAGGCGAAAGTAAGCACTGATCCGAGCACCACTCCGGCGAGGACCACCGCGCCCCACGGTCCGTAGCCGGGCTCGCCCGCGAAGTGGACGAAGGCCTCGAGCACGGATTCTTTGGCCACAAAGCCTCCCAGCAGCGGGACACCCGCCATGGAGGCGGCACCGATCGCGGCCACGACCGCCAGGGCACGCGACGACCGGAAGACGCCGGAGAGCTTGCGGATATCGCGCGTGCCGGACTGGTGGTCGATGATGCCAACCACGAGGAACAGCGTGGCCTTGAAGAGTCCGTGCGCCAGCAACAAGGCGAGGCCCGCGAGCGCCGCGTCGGGTTTGCCAAGGCCCACCACCATGGTGAGGAAGCCGAGCTGGCTGACGGTGCCGTAGGCCAGGATGAGCTTGATGTCGGTCTGCCGCAGTGCCCGGTACCCGCCCACGAGCATGGTGGCTAGGCCCAGCCCAAGCACCATGGGGAGCCAGCACGCCGTATCGGTGAATCCCGGGGCCAGCCGTGCCACGATGTAGACGCCGGCCTTCACCATCGCAGCTGCGTGCAGGTAGGCGCTCACCGGCGTGGGGGCGGCCATGGCTCCCGGAAGCCAGAAGTGGAACGGGACCAGCGCTGATTTGGTGACCGCGCCAATAAGGATCAGTACGACGGCGGCGCCCACGGCTCCCGCCGTTTGCCCGCCGACCAGCCCGGGCGCCTGTTCCAGGATGGCTGATATCCGGTAGGTGCCGGCACTGGCCCCGAGCATGATCAGGCCAACGAGCATGGCAAGGCCGCCCGCCGTCGTGACCATGAGTGCCTGCAGGGCGGAGCGGCGGGCAGCGAGGCGGGTGCGCGCGTAGCCGATCAGAAGATACGACAGGACCGTGGTGAGTTCCCAGAAGATGAACAGCAGGAGCAGGTCATCTGCGGTGACCAGGCCGAACATCGCCCCGGCGAACGCCAGAAGCTGGGCGCCGAAGCCGCCCAGGTAGCTGTCCTTGTTCTTGAAGTACCGGGCGCAGTACACGAGAACCAGGGCGCCCACGCCGAGCACCAGCAGGGACATGACCCAGGCCAGGGCATCCATGCGGAAGGCAAACTCCATGCCGAGGCCAGGGATCCACGGGATGACCTCGGTGGCCTGGCCCGGACCTCCAGCGGCGTGCTGGGGCGCCGTGCCGTAGACGGCGCCGTGCTGCAGCAGCAGCCAGACAAATGAGCCGGCGGGCACGGCCGCCAGCGCATAAAACGAACTCCGACCGAATTTCCGGAAGATAAGCGGCGCCACAGCAGCAACCGCAAAGTGCACGGCAAGGACTGTGATCACTGGTATCTCCGCAAAGTCAGGAATTCGATTATCAAAAGTTGGAGCAGGCGGTCATTCGTTGGGTTCGGTCCCGACAGTTTATCAAGCGGGCACTGACACTTTTCCCTTCACCGCCGGAAGTTGGCGCAAGTTTCCCGGGTCCGCGGGAGAGTTTCCCGTCAGTGTTCGCCGCGGGCGGATAGCATCTGCCTATGAACTCCGCCGCCGCTCCCGAGGCCATGCAGCCGTCGTCGGAACTCGAAGCCGGGAACAATGCCTCGAACAAGGGGCGCATTCTGGCGTGGGCCGCCTGGGACTGGGGCTCCGCAGCGTTCAACGCCGTCATGACCACATTCGTCTTCACGGTGTACCTGACCTCCAAGGCGTTCGGCGGCGAAGACCAGGCATCGGCGGTGCTCGGCGGAGCCCTGGCCATCGCGGGAGCGGCGATCGCACTGCTGGCGCCCGTTACCGGACAGCGTTCGGACACCGGCGGCCGGCGCAAGCTGTGGCTGGGAGTCAACACCGCCGTCGTCGCGCTCCTGACGGCGCTCTGCTTTTTCGTGTACCCCGGCCCGGAGTTCCTGCTGCTGGGAGTCTCGCTGATCGCGCTGGCCAACGTCTTCTTTGAGTTCGCCGGGGTCAACTACAACGCCATGCTGGCGCAGGTCTCCACGCCGCGGAACATCGGCAAGGTCAGCGGCTTCGGCTGGGGCATGGGGTACCTCGGCGGAATCGTGGCCCTGCTGATTGTGCTTCAGCTCTTCGTCCAGCCCCGCTTCGAGTGGTTTGGCGCCTCCACGCAGGACAGCCTTAACATCCGGCTGGTGGCAGTGTTCTCGGCATTGTGGTTCTTCATCTTCGCGCTGCCCGTAATGTTCGCTGTCCCGGAACTGCCCAGGGCCCGGCGCGGAGGCCGCCTCGGGTTCCTCGCGTCGTACGGGCTGCTCATGCGCAGGATCAAGGCGATCTACCGGACCAGCCCGCACACGATTTTCTTCCTGCTGGCCAGCGCCATTTTCCGGGACGGGCTGGCTGCGGTCTTCACGTTCGGCGGGATCATTGCGGCAGGAACCTTCGGCTTCGAACTTTCGCAGGTCATCTTCTTCGCCATCTTCGGCAACATCGTGGCTGCCGCGGGAGCCATCGTCGGCGGATTCCTGGACGACAGGGTCGGTCCCAAGGCCGTGATCCTCGGCTCCCTGACCGGCCTGCTGGTCGCCGGGACGGTGATCCTGGTGCTGGGCAACGGCGACTACGTCTTCTTCGGCACGGCCTGGGCCGGCAGCACCACGTTCTGGGTGTTCGGGCTGTTCCTTTGCCTGTTCGTGGGGCCGGCCCAGTCGTCTTCCCGCGCGTACCTGGCAAGGTTGGCGCCGCAGGGCGAATCCGGAGAACTGTTCGGCCTGTACGCAACCACCGGCCGGGCCGTCAGCTTCCTGGCCCCGACGCTGTTCACGCTGTGCATCACCGTGGCCACACCGCTGGTGGCTGAAGGGGAGGCACAGCGCTGGGGCATTCTGGGGATCATGGTGGTGCTCCTCGCCGGACTGCTGGTCCTCCTCCCGGTGAAGCCGCCCAGCGAAACCGAAATCGCCGTCGTCCCGGACGCCTAGCGGGAACGGATCCTTAAGCCCCTCCCCACCCAACCCCAGGCGCGAACGGATCCTTGAGGCCCCGTTTCGCCGTCCGATCAGGGCCGTAAATGTCCGTTCGCGGACTAGGCTGATGGTATGAACGTGGAAGAGACGGACCTCCCCGGCCTCGGCAGGCGCAAGGACTTCATGACAGCCTCCGGTCGGAGGATCGGCGTAGTGGAGCTGCGCGAGGGCCAGACAGAACTGTTCGTTTCCACGTGGGATGATCCCGACACTTGCCAGGCCTCCATTCCGCTGACCGGCGACGAAGCTGCCACCCTCGGCAACCTGCTGGGCGGCCAGCATCTGGCCATGAAGCTGACGGAGGCCCACCGCGAGGTTCCTGGCATCGTGACGAGGCAGTTCTCCATCGCCCCGGACTCACCGTTCCAAAACCAGCCCATGGGCAAGGCATGCATCCGCACCCGGTGCGGTGTTTCGATCGTGGCGATCATGCGTGAAGGTGAGGTGGTTCCCTCACCAGGGCCCGACGTCGTCCTTCACTCAGGCGATCTTCTGGTCGCTGTCGGTACGCAAGAAGGCCTTGATTCAGCGGCCGATATCCTCCGCAACGGCTGACCGTCATGGACCGCCTGGCCCTGACTCTCATCGAACTGGGTGCGGTCGTGTTCTCCCTCGGCCTGCTGGCGAGGCTGGCCGGCCGGATCGGCATGTCTCCCATCCCATTTTATCTGGTGGGTGGCCTGTGCTTCGGCGCGGGCGGCCTCGTGGAACTGAGCGGGATGAAGGAGTTCGCGCACCTCTCCGGTGAAATCGGCGTCATCCTGCTGCTGCTTATGCTCGGTCTGGAATATACGGCCGCCGAACTGGTCACCGGGCTGCGGAGATCCTGGCAGGGCGGCGTCTTGGACCTGGTGCTCAATTTCGCCCCCGGGGCCGCCCTCGCCGCGATGCTCGGGTGGGGCCTGGTCGGTGCCATGGTGATGGGCGGGGTCACTTACATCTCCTCGTCCGGCATAGCGGCCAAGGTCATCACGGACCTTGGCCGTATCGGTAACAGGGAAACGCCGGTAGTGCTCTCGATCCTGGTGTTCGAAGACCTGGCCATGGCCGTTTACCTCCCGATCCTCACTGCCACACTTGCCGGCGTCAGCTTTCTGGGGGGCCTGCAGACCGTGGGCATTTCGCTGGCCGTGGTCACTGTGGTGCTGGTGGTGGCGCTGCGGCATGGTCATCACGTCTCCAAAGCGGTGCACAGCGAAAACTCCGAAGTCTTCCTGCTCAATCTGCTCGGCGCGGCGCTCCTGGTGGCCGGCGTGGCCGCGGCCCTGCAGGTGTCAGCCGCGGTGGGCGCGTTCATGCTCGGGATTGCCATCTCCGGCGCCACGGCCCACAGCGCCACCAGGATCCTCGAGCCCCTGCGGGACCTGTTCGCCGCCATCTTCTTCGTGGCCTTCGGGCTCAATACGGATCCTATGTCCATCCCGCCAGTCCTCGGATGGGCGCTCGTCCTCGCCGTCGTCACCGCCGCGACGAAGATGCTCACCGGGGTGTGGGCCGCCAAGCGGGCAGGCATTGCACGGCCGGGCCGGTTCCGCGCGGGAGCCGCACTGATTGCCCGCGGCGAGTTCTCGATTGTCATTGCAGGCCTCGCGGTCACGTCAGGCGTGGTCCAGGCCGAGCTGGCCGCCCTCGCCACGGCCTATGTCCTGCTCATGGCGATCTTCGGCCCCTTGGCCGCGCGCTACGTCGAGCCGCTGGTCAAGAAGTTCTCCCGCCCTGCAAGGACCGAGACGGTCCGCGCCTGACACCGTCGCTCCGGCGTGTCATCGATGCGCGAGATCTCGGCATTTACCCGGATTCGAAGCGCGGAGATCTCACGTCTCGTTCCGCCACCCGGCCCTGACAAGGGCGTCCAGGACGCGGTGGGCGCACCCGTCGTAGCCATGGGCCTTCACCTGTCCCGCGGTTACGGTGACGGAGGTCCAGCCGATCGCGTCGATGGACTCGTCGCGCCGGATATCCGATTCACGCTGGCGGAGCTCCAGGTGGTGCCGGCCGTCGTAGTTCACCGCCACCTTGAAGCCGGGAAAGGCCATGTCCGGCCAGGCCAGTTCCCATCCCGTCTCATCCATGACCACATGGCTCAGCACGGGTTCGGGGAGGCCGAGCCTGCCGAAGGCCAGCCGGAGCCTGGTCTCGGGCGCAGAGTCGGCGCCAACCCGTGCCAGCTCAAGCGCTGCCTTCGCCTTTCGGATACCCCGGGCGCCTCTGTTAGTCTCCACCTGGTTCCGCAAATCGGCCAAGGAACACAGGGCCAGCCGGTTGCGGCCGAAGCTCCGCGACTGGCTGCAGATGAAGAAGTCCGCGGCGACCACCAAATCTTCCGGCTCGAGTACCGAAGCCAGGTCGAACCAGGTCCTGGCCGGAGTGGTGAGGGGAACGCCGTCGAGCACGGTCAGGTCAGAGCCCCGCAGGTCGAGGCGGTGGCCGGCTACCCCCTTCCGGACGGGTCGCGTCCCGCCGTCCACCCGTGCCAGGTGCACCCGGAACTCATTCTGGACAAACCACGGCAGCGGGCATCGCCAGAGCAGACCGGCTGTTCCGAAGCAGCACACAGTGGAAGGACACATTCCGGCAAGCAGCCGGCAGGTATGCGCCAGGTCCTGTCCCGCGCCCCACGGCACCCGCACCCCGCGGCTTGCCACGCGGAGGTCGCTGCGCCATGCGCGATGTGGTGGCACCCCCTCGGCGAGCTGCTCGACTAGGGTGAAGGACCTGCCCGCGAGAGCGTCGGGTAACGGTTGCGGCTTCCTCATGGGCCATTGTGGGCACATTCGCGGAGGAAGATTCGGGTTATCCACAGTGGGGAGGGGTAGTGCCGCCGCGGAGCGCTCATCGATGCGTGAGGTCTCGGCGGTTACGTGGAGTCAAAGCGCCGAGACCTCACGCGTCGGCGTGAGCCCGGGCGCCAAACCAGAGCGCTAAATGTCCGTGCGGTGGAAGTTCAGGTGGCTGCGGCTCGCCGTGGGTCCGCGCTGGCCCTGGTAGCGGTTGCCGTACTCGCCGGAGCCGTAGGGGTGCTCGGCAGCAGAGGTCAGGCGGAAGAAGCAGAGCTGGCCGATCTTCATTCCCGGCCAGAGCTTGATGGGCAGCGTGGCCATGTTGGACAGCTCCAGCGTGACGTGGCCGGAGAATCCGGGATCGATAAAGCCGGCGGTGGAGTGCGTCAGCAGGCCCAGCCGGCCAAGGGACGACTTGCCCTCGAGACGCGCGGCGATGTCGTCCGGCAGTGTGACGGTTTCGTAGGTGGAGCCCAGCACAAACTCACCGGGGTGCAGGATGAACGGCTCGCCCTCCTCCACCTCCACCAGGCGGGTCAGCTCGGGCTGCTCTTCCGCGGGATCGATGTGGGCGTACTTGTGGTTGTCGAACAGCCGGAAAAAGCGGTCAATCCGGACATCCACGGAGGACGGCTGCACCATCCCGGAGTCGTACGGGTCCAGCACGATCCGTTCGGAATCAATTTCGGCACGAATGTCGCGGTCAGAGATCAGCACACCTTCAAAAATAGCATTGCTGGCGCCCGCGCCTCCCATTAGTGTTGCGAGAACAATCCGGCCGATGGTCTCACGTCACACGGCCAAAATAGAGCTGGGGATATTTTGAAGAAGATTGCGGCCCAGGCCGTTGTTGCGATCATGTGCGCCCTCGCACTGTCGGCTCCGGCGGCGAGCGGCGTTCCGGCGCCGGAGCCCGGCCGTCAGGCTGTTGCCCACCAGGTCGTGACGGCGCAACCCACCCCGGGCGGCACCACTTCCTCTTCGGCCGACGACGGCGGGCCGGCCTCCGCGGCCCCCTCACCCGGGCAGCCGCCCGCCACAGCCGTGGAAGCGGCGCCAGCGCCGCCAGCCCCCTCCGCACTGCCTTCATCGACCGCCTCGGTCCCGGCGGCGTCATCACCTGCCGTGGCCTCGCAACGAACGACGGCCACGGCGCAGGTGACGACCCAGCAGATGACCACCGCGCAGCCGGCCGTCGGACCCCCGGACCCTGCGGCTTCAGGGTCAACCGCCGCCGGCCCGCCTGAACCGGCGTCCATCCCGCCGCTCTCAGCCCCTGCCGGTGCATTCGCGTCCGCGCCGCCGCCGACGCTGGGAGGATCGGCCCAGACAAAGTCGGCCGCGTCCGTTGCCCCGGGAACCCTCACCCCCGAGGCCCTGGTGCCCGACAGCAACGCAGCCCAGGTCGCCGCTGTCTTCAACGCGATCAACACCTACCGGGCATCCCTGGGGCTCGCTGCCGTGAAGTACCACGCGACGGTGGCAGGCTTGGCGCAGGAGTGGTCCGACAGCGTCGCCTCCCGCGAAGTCATCGAGCACCGGGCGAACTTCTGGACGGACGCACGGGCCCTCAGCCCGAACAACGGCGCGGGCGAGGTCATTGCCGTCCGCTGGGACCGCGATGCCGCGCAGCTCGTCGAGTGGTGGAAAGGCTCCCCGGCCCACAACGCCATCCTGACCGATCCGCGTTTCAACGTGGTGGGCATTGGCATCACGTTCACCGACGGAAACTGGCAAACCACCCCGAACCGCTACACCATGTGGGGCGTGGTGAACTTCTTCGGCTATTCAGCCCTCCCCGCCGGGACCACCGCGAGCCCGGGCGGCACCACCGCTCTTCCCGCCGAACCCGCCAGCGTCTGCGATCCCCTGGTCAAACACATGCCGCCCACCCTTGATCTGGCCACGGCATCCATCCGCAGCGCTGGGGACCTCGTCTCAGTGGACGCGACAGGCCAACTCGTCAACCGTTCCTCGTTGGGGTCGGGGCTGTTTGGCCCGGCGGAACCCATCGGCACGGGTTTCGCGGCAGCCAAGACGGTGTTCGTCACGGACTGGGAGCGCGACGGCGTTTTCGACGTGGTGAGCCAGTGGAACGACGGCCGGCTTACGCTGCACTCGGGTGTGCTCACGGGCGGATTCCTGCCGCCCGTGACGCTGGGCCAGTCCGGCTGGGCGGGCCTCACACTGGCGGTCGGCGGCTGGTGCTCAACCAACAGGCTGCCCCAACTCCTGGCCCTCGACGCCGCGGCCAACCTCTGGCTGTATCCCAACCAGGGCAGCGGCGACCTCGTCCAGCGCACCCTGATCGCCTCCGGCGTCTCCGCGACGCGGCTAGCCATGGCCGATTACGACGGCGACGGGTTCCAGGATCTGCTGGCCCGCCAAGGTGACGGCACCGTATCCCTCTACCGGGGTTCCGGCCGCCTGTCACCGGTAGCCGAGGCGCGGGGCGTCGTGGCGGGCGGCTGGGGTGACGTGTTGGCCATCCGTGCGCTGCGTGGCGTCACCGGACCCTATTCCACCGGCCTGGCCATCCAGCGGGCCGGCGACGCCGTACAGTACTGGGATCTCAGCGGCGGGGCGCTTGCGACGCCCTCAGCTGTTCCCGGAAACTGGGCAGGCCACCGGCTGGCGCAGTAGCCCGCGGCGCAGTAGCCCAGCGGAACCGGAGCGCCGGCAGCGGGGTCTCAGACCGCCGTCGGACGCTCTTCCAGTACTGCCGGGAGCCGTCCAATCTGCGCTACATCTTCCTGCAATCTCCGCTGGACCGCGGTGCGGGTGAAGGTCCGGAGTCCCTTGAGCGGGGCTTCGAGCGCAAAGCGCACCCGTGTTCCGCTGCCCTCGGTGCTGAGGTAGAAGCCGCCGCGCGACAGGGACGGGCCGGCCACCACCTGGAACTGGATTTCAGCACCCGGCCGGGCCTGCGTGATTTCGTAATCCCCCGCAACCGGGTGCCCGCGCAGGCCCATCAGCGTCACCTGATATCTGGCCCCCGGCGCCCCGGCAGGACCGGAGCTCAGGCTGATGCTGCGAATAGTCGGCTGCCAGCGGGGAAGGTTCAGTCCGTTCAGGAGAAAGGAGTAGACGGTGATGGCATCGCGCTGAACGAAAACCTCGTGTTCCGCAAATGCCATGGGATCCTTTCGACGTCGGCCCTGTCCGTGTAGCCCGTTCCCCCGTTCTGCAGCTAACGGACATCAGGATAGCCACCGGCGCCCGGGGCCCAGCGAAAGAGGACCGGGCCTTTACCGAAGAGTTACGGGGAGACGGGACGGAACTGCGTCGGCGGCGCTCCGGCGAGGACACGGAGAGCCTGTGGGCAGAGCGGCACCGCAACTGCGCTAAGCTAGGTTCTGCGCCGGCGGAATCCGGTGCGCTGCGGCTGTAGCTCAATGGTAGAGCGCTAGCTTCCCAAGCTCGATACGCGGGTTCGATTCCCGTCAGCCGCTCCATTTCTCCCCAGTCCCCGCCGGCACGTTTCACGGCCGCCCGGGCCGTTCCCTTTCAAGGGCGCGTTTGGCAGTTACCTGTATGGTCAGAAGTCAGGAACTTCTTCGGTTCCGCTACAGGAGCAATCATGGCTGACAAATCCCCCCGTCAAGCAGCATCCAAGAAATCCGGCAAATCCATCAAGGAAAAGCGCGCCGACAAGAGGGCCACCTCAGCGCCGGCCAGCTCGCTGGACAAGACTTCAGCCAAACCGATGCCGGCAAAGAAGAAGTGACGGGTTCGCCGAACCATCTCACCCTGGGCGTGGTTGCCTCGTCGCGCAAACCCGACGAGCGCCGCCTGCCCCTGCACCCGCTCCACCTCGAGCGGATTGCGCCGGAGCTGCGCCAGCGGTTGATCCTGGAGCGTGGCTACGGCGAACGCTTTGGCTTGTCCGATGCCCAGCTCGGCCCGCTGGTGGGGCGCCTGGCCAGCCGGGAAGAGCTTGTGGCGAAAGCCGACGTCGTGCTGCTGCCGAAACCGCAGCCCCAGGACCTCGCCGAACTCCGCGACGGCCAAACCCTCTGGGGCTGGCCGCACTGCGTCCAGGACCGGGCCATCACACAGCTGGCCATCGACAAGAAGCTCACCCTCATCGCCTTCGAGGCCATGAACCACTGGGCCAGCGACGGCGGCTTCGGCCTCCACGTTTTCCACAAGAACAACGAGCTGGCCGGCTACTGCTCGGTGATCCACGCCCTGGCGCTCACCGGGTCGACGGGAGACTACGGACGGCGGCTCAGCGCCGTCGTCATCGGTTTCGGTGCCACCGCGCGCGGGGCGGTAACTGCCCTGAACGCGCATGGCATCCACGACGTCCAGGTGCTCACCAACCGCGGCGTCGCTGCTGTGGGCTCCCCCATCCACTCGGTGCGGATCACGCAGTTCGACCACGACGACAAGGCGCCGTTCCTCAGCCAGGTCATCACCGAGCGTGGCCGCGTCCCCCTGGCGCCGTTCCTGGCCGAGAGCGACATCGTAGTCAACTGCACGCTGCAGGACCCGAACAATCCGCTCACCTATCTGCAAGCGGACGACCTCGGGGCGTTCCGTCCCGGCAGCCTGATCGTGGATGTTTCCTGCGACGAGGGCATGGGTTTCAGCTGGGCCAAGACCACCAGCTTTGCCGAACCGATGTTCACCGTGGGCGACCACATCGATTACTACGCGGTGGACCACAGCCCGTCCTACCTGTGGAACTCCTCAAGCTGGGAAATTAGCGAGGCACTCCTGCCGTTCCTGGAAACCGTGATGTCCGGGCCGGCTGCCTGGCAGGAGAACGAAACCATCAGCCGCGCCATCGAAATCCGCGACGGCGAGGTCATCAACAAGGACGTACTGGAGTTCCAGCGGCGCGCGGCGGACTACCCGCACGCGCCGATTCCGGAAAGCTAGCACTGCCGGCCAACCGGCGCTGCCGGCCAACCGGCGCTGCCGGCCAATTGGGGCCGCCGGAAGGCCAGCCGCTAGGCGGCGGCCCGCTGCACCACCCGCAGCAGGCGCCGCCGGTCCCGGAAGTCCACCTTGAGCTTCAGCTCGCCCCGGCGGGCAAGCACGACGGCGACCGTCGCCGATGCGAGCACCGGCACCCCTCCTGCCACCAGCAGGGCGGCGTGCGGACCAAAGTGTTCGGCGATGCTTCCGATCATGGGTCCACCGATGGCCTGTCCGCCGATCAGAACCATGATGTACAGGCTCATTACCCTGCCACGGATCGCCATGTTGGAGCTGGTCTGGACCAGCTGGTTGGACGCCGTGAGGAACATCAGACACCAGAATCCGGACAGCACCATGGCCGCGCCGAACCATGCCAGCGACGGCGTGAAGGCTGACAGGCACAGCATGAGGCCGTACATTCCGGCGCCCAGGACCACTGACCGCAGCCGGAGCTGGCGCCGTCTGGTGGAGGCGATTGCCCCTGCCAGCGCACCCAAAGCGACCAGGGCGTTCAGCATGCCGTAGCCGCCGGCACCGATGCCATAGACATGGTCCGCGAACGCGGCCAGCAGCACGGGCAGGCTCATGGCGAACACGGCAATGAATCCTGCCATCAGCCACGGCCAGTAGATGGTGGGTTTGCTGAGCGCATACCGCAGCCCTTCGCGGAGCATGCCCTTGCGCTTCGGTGCGGGGGCGCTGATGAACAGCTCGTCCTTGCGCAGGAGAAGGAGCATGGTCACCGTGGAACAGCACGCAACGGCATTGGCGGCGAAGGCCCACCCGGCGCCGACCGCGGTGAGGAGCACGCCCGCGACTGCGGGCCCTATCAGTCCACCCAGCTGGAAGGTTGTGGAGTTCACGCTGATGGCATTCCGCAGGTACCGGGGGCCCACGAGTTCATGGACGAACACCTGCCGGGCCGGCTGGTCCAGCACTGTGACCAGGCCCAGCACGAACGCTATGACATACACATGCCACACTTCTATGGCTCCGCTGAGGGCCAGCCCGGCGAGAGCGGCCGCCAAGACCGCCGCCATTGACTGGCAGCTGATCAGGATCCTGCGTTTCGCGAACCGGTCCGCAATCATGCCGCCCCAGGGTCCCAGCACCAGGGACGGCGTGAACTGCAGCGCCACGGTGAAGCCGACGGCGGTGACGGAACCGGAGAGCTGAAGCACCAGCCAGTCTTGGGCGATCCGCTGCATCCACAGGGCAATGACTGCCACAAAGTGTCCGATCGCGAAGATCCGGAAGTTGGGAACGCGGAGGGAGATGAACGTGTGACGCCATGGGAGGCGCTCACTGACGACGGCGACGGGCTGGGTGACGGTGGCCGTTGACGGCGGTGGGGGTGTCACAGGAAGTCCTCAGGAGAGCGGGCTGACGGGGGTGCCTCTAACGCTAGAGTTGGAGCTGATGATTATGGAAGACTATTGGGCTTATAAGTAGCATTGCTGAACGTAATGCATGCCCCGACAGACCCCACCCAGCCCGCCCGCCGGCGGTGCGCGCCAGCCACCAGGAGTCCGCATGTTCGAACCGGCCCAGCTGCGATCCTTCCTCGCCGTTGCCGAAACGCTGAGTTTCACCAAGGCCGCCGACCGGCTGGGGCTGGCCCAGCCGACCGTCAGCCAACACGTGCGCAAACTCGAGACGGCCGCGAAGCGGGTGCTGATCACCCGGGACACCCGCGACGTTCGGCTGACGGACAACGGTGATGCCATGGCCGGGTTCGCCCGCAGCATCCTCGCGGCCCATGATGCCGCCGCCCGCTACTTCTCCGGCTCAGCGATGCGGGGGCGGCTCCGGTTCGGCACGGCCGACGACCTCGCCATCACCGGACTGCCGCGCATCCTCAGGGAGTTCCGGCAAATCTATCCACAGATCAACCTTGAGCTGACCGTCGGCCAGAGCGACCAACTCTACAAGCGGCTCAACTCGGGGCAGCTGGACCTTGTTTTCGTGAAGTGGGTGGCGGGCGCGAAGGACGGCACCGTGGTCCAGCACGACTCCTTTTCCTGGGTCGGCCTGGAACAGACCACGCTGCAGCCGGGAGACACGGTGCCACTGATCGCCTATCCGTCTCCGAGCCTGAGCCGCAAACTCGCCATCGACGCCCTTGAGTCCGCGGGCCGGACCTGGCGCATCACCTGCACCACCAGGCAGATCAGCGGCGTGCTGGCGGCCGTGCGCGCAGGAATCGGCGTGGCGGTCATGCCCTCGTCGCTGGTGCCGGAGGACTTGAAAATCATCACGCGCCGCTTCGAGCTGCCGCCGGTGGGCGACGTCGATTTCACCCTGATTCGCAACCCGCTGGCCAACGCCGAAGTCATTGACGCACTGACCCAGGCAATCATGGGACGGACTCTGAAGAAGCAGGTTTGAGCCCGGGGCGCCCTGGATATGGAAGCAAAACGATTGATAATCGTTATACTGCGGGCTTATGCTGTGACTGTTGCCGGTCATGCAGCGGCCGATGACACCGATTCGATGACGAACTAATCCTGCAACGAGGCAGGCATTGTTCGGGATAGGCACGCCGTGACCACAACCGCTAACCGCCACTTCCCCCGCCACTCTACGACAGTAGACACCGAATACGTTGGCAAGCCCAACTGCGACAAATGCGGAACAGACGAGTTCATCTACCTTGAATCTTTCGTTCCGCCAACGTACCGCCAAGACGGCACCGTCAGGACGCTGGGCGAAGTCGCCTACACCTGCACACGATGCGAAGAATTTTCCGCCCACAGTGTTCCATCGTCCTGGGCGCCGCCCGGCTGGTATCTGGGCTGAGCGCACTGGACTCGGCGCGTTGGGCCGGCGCGCGCGGGCCTTCAAAGCGCTGGGGGTCAAGGCTCAGCGTCACCGCAAACACCCTGGAATGTGAAACGGGCGGGCACCTGATGGTGCCCGCCCGTTTTTGTTCTGCCTGTGCGTGTGCCGGCCCGTTCCCGAACCGGCGCGCGCCAACCTGGTTTGTTAGATCAGCGCATCGGACAGGTGGTTAAGCGTCCCGAACCGGTGTGCCGTGATGCTGACGGCCTGCTCGTGCAGGAACGGCAGCATTTCGACGCGGCCCGCTTCGGTCACGTCGTGCGCGTAGATTGCCACGTCCGGTCGGCCACCCGTTGCCTCTGCCAGCGCGGCCGCCGAGCCGCCGATCAGGCGGATGCGTGCGCCCGACAGTTTGCCGGCGCCAGCGAGCCGGCCCGCGGAGGCCAGCCACGCGGCGTCGTCCTCCACCGTGACGGGGATGTCCAGTCCGGTCAGCACGGAACGCACCTGTGCCGGAAGTTCAACGCCGGTGGAGACCGTCAGCTTCGACCCGGCAAGCACGCCGGCGGCTACTGTGCGGAGCAGCGCGTGGACGGTTTCGCCGTCGGACAGCCGGACGCTGACCGGCAGCGCACGGTACCGGAAGATGTTGCGCTCGGCGCTCAGTCCGGAGACATCCTTGGCGGTGCCGAATTCGTCTGCCCAGGCCAAGGCGTCGGAGCCCAGTGCCCGCTGCAGCGACTCCAGCTCCGCAGCGTCGAGCTCGGCCTTCGCCGCGTTGACGAGCCGGCGCACACCCGGGTGGGTGATGCGTGCGGCGGAACCGTGCGAGCTTTCCTTGCTGGTCCAGTCGCCCAGGCCTGCGAGGTAGTTGGGTCCGCCGGCCTTGGTTCCGGCCCCGACGGCGGATTTCTTCCAGCCGCCGAACGGCTGGCGCTGGACGATCGCACCGGTGATGCCGCGGTTCACGTACAGGTTGCCGGCCTGGATGGTGTCCAGCCACAGGCCCAGTTCGTCGGTGCTGAGGGAGTGCAGGCCTGCCGTGAGGCCGTATTCGATCTGGTTCTGGATGGCGATGGCCTCTTCCAGGGTCTCCGCGGTCATCACGCCGAGGACCGGGCCGAAGAACTCGGTCAGGTGGAAGTAGGATCCGCGCCGCACGCCGTAGCGGACACCGGGGCTCCACAGCCGGCCCGTGCCGTCCAGCTTCCGCGGCTCAACGGCCCAGTTTTCGCCTTCACCCAGCGTGGTGAGGGCGTTGAGCAGCTTGCCGCCGGCAGGCTCGATGATCGGACCCATCTGGCTCGTCGGATCCTCCGGGTAGCCCACCTTGAGGGAGGTCACGGCGTCGATCAGCTGGTTGTGGAAGCGCCTGGACTTGGCCACGGAGCCCACGAGGATCACCAGGGACGCAGCCGAACACTTCTGCCCGGCGTGCCCGAACGCGGAGTACGCCACGTCCTTGGCGGCAAGGTCCAGGTCGGCGCTGGGGGTCACGATGATGGCGTTCTTGCCGCTGGTCTCGGCGAGCAGCGGCAGGTCCTTCCGGAAGGACCGGAACAGCTCGGCCGTCTCGTAGCCGCCGGTGAGGATCACGCGGTCAACCGCGGGGTGCGAAATCAGCTGCTGGCCGAGCTCACGCTCGCCGAGCTGCACCATGGTCAGCACGTCGCGGGGAACGCCGGCTTCCCAGAGGGCCTCGATCATCACGGCGCCGCTGCGGCGCGCCTGCTTGGCGGGCTTGATGACGACGGCGGAGCCGGCGGCGAGAGCCGCGAGGGTGGAACCGGCGGGGATGGCCACCGGGAAGTTCCACGGCGGTGTCACTACGGTGAGTTTCGCCGGAACGAACGTGGCGCCGTCGACGTCGTCAAGCTTGCGTGCCGACTCGGCGTAGTAGTGGGCGAAGTCGACGGCCTCGCTGACCTCGGGGTCGCCCTGGTCGATGGTCTTTCCGGTCTCGCTTGCCATGACCTCGAGCAGGTCCGCGCGGCGGGCCTCGAGGGTTTCGCCGGCGCGGTGCAGGATCTCGGCGCGTTCGGCGCCGGAGAGCGCTCCCCAGGCCTTGCCCTTTTCGACCGCGGTTTCGATCACCCTGTTGAGGGTGCCCGCGTCCATGATGGTCGCGGCCGCCACGGAAGCGTTACCGAGGGTCGAGGACGGAATACGGCCCAGGATGGCGCGGCCCCAGTCGCGGTTGGCTGGCAGGGACGGGTCGGTGTCCGGGGTGTTCTCGAAGTGGTCGTGCGGCCTGGTTTCGGCCGGAAGGCTGCGGTTCTGCACGCGGTTCGGCGGCGGCACTTCGCCGTCGAGACTTTCCAGAGACCGCATGAAACGCTGCTTCTCGCGCTCGAAAAGGGATTCGTTTTCGCTGAGTTCGAAGACGGCGGACATGAAGTTGTCCTGACTGGCACCCTCTTCGAGGCGGCGGATCAGGTAGGCGATCGCCACGTCGAACTCGGCAGGGTGCACCACCGGGGTGTAGAGCAGCAGCGAGCCGACGTCCTTCTTCACGGCCTCGGCCTGGCCCTGGGCCATGCCCAGGAGCATCTCGAACTCGATGCCGGATTCCACGCCGCGCTTCTTGGCCAGCAGCCACGCGAAGGCGATGTCAAAGAGGTTGTGACCGGCCACGCCGATCCGGATGTTGCTGATGCGGTCCGGGTGCAGGGCGTAGTTGATGACGCGCTTGTAGTTGGTGTCGGAGTCCTGCTTGGTGCCCCAGGTTGCCAGCGGCCAGTCGTGGAGGGAGGACTCCACCTGTTCCATGGGCAGATTGGCGCCCTTGACGACGCGGACCTTGATGCCTGCACCGCCGTCCGCGCGGCGTGCGGCGGCCCAGTCCTGCAATCGGATCATGGCGGCGAGCGCGTCCGGGAGGTAGGCCTGAAGCACGATGCCGGCTTCGAGGTTCTTGAATTCGGGCCTGTCCAGGATCCGGGTGAAGACCGCGATGGTCATGTCCAGGTCCTTGTACTCCTCCATGTCCAGGTTGATGAACTTGGCGTTCTGTCCGCCGCTGGCGAAGGACGCGGCTTTGGCGAACAGCGGGGTGAGCATTTCGACGACGTGCTCCACGGCTTCGTCGAAGGCCCAGGCGGAGTGCGGAGCCACAGTGGAGGACACCTTGATGGAGACGTAGTCCACATCAGGCCGGGCCAGCAGCGTGTGGGTGCCCTCGAGCCGGCGGGCTGCTTCGTGCTCGCCCAGGACGGCCTCGCCGAGCAGGTTCACGTTGAGTTTGATGCCGTCCTTGCGGATCTTGGCGATGGCCGGGCCGAGCTTTGCATCGGTGGCGTCGACGATGAGGTGGCCCACCATTGCACGCAGCACGCGGCGGGCAATGGGAATGACCACCTGAGGCAGGACGGGGGCCATGGTGCCGCCGAGGCGGACAGCGCTGCGCATGTGCCAGGGCAGGAAGGCGGGAACCTTTGGCGCCAGGGCGGCCAGGTTCCGAGCGGCGACGTGCAGGTCTTCGGGACGGACCACGCCGTCCACGAAACCGACGGTGAAGTCAAGGCCGTTCGGGTCCTTCAGGACGCCGGCGAGCTGTTCCGCGGAAGCGTCCACGGGTACCTTGGCGGCTTCGGTCAGCCAGTGGCGGACCAGGACAATGGTTTCCTCGGCCAGGGCTGCGGCCTCGGCGACGCCGGAGCCGGACGGGGCGGTGGCGACGGCGCCGGTTTCAGCGGCGTCCTTGCCTGCATTCACTCGGTGATCCGTTGCGGTGTTGGTCATGGCTGTCTCGCTCTTTCAGTGGGTGGGGACCGTCTCACTCATCAGTATGAGCCTGCATTCACATAAGATAAAGCGATCTTTTCTGAGCAATACAAGTTAGAAAAACCGAAGGCTCGCGGACCCGTCCGAACGTTCGGAAATGCGGCGGATTTGCCCACCTTTTTGGACAATATTCGGCAACCTCCCCCGGACGCTCTCTCACTTCCGGTCGCCTCCCCGCCGGACGCTCTCGCACTTCCTGCAGAAAGACAACGAACCCTCTCTCACTGGGTGAGAGAGGGTTCGTCAATATTCCGCAATATGTGAGAGAGCGTCCTGTGATTTGCGACAGGAAGTGAGAGAGCGTTCGCGTTGCTAGTTCACCGGGGTGTGCATCTCCACGGCCTCGTTGTGACGCGGGCTGTTCGGGTTCATTAGGGAGTGCTTCCGTCCGTAGCCGAAGTAGATGGTCAGGCCGATGATGAGCCAGATGACGAACCGCACCCAGGTGGCGAAGGGAAGTTGCGTCATGAGGAAGCCGGAGGACAGGATGCCGAAGGCTGGCACCAAGGGCATCAGCGGGAGCCGAAAGGTACGCGGGGCGTCGGGCCTCTTGTAGCGGAAGATGATGACCGAGAGACAGACGACGACGAAGGCGGCCAGAATGCCGATGTTGGTCAGATCCGCGACCTCCTTGATGGGGAAAACTCCCGCCAGGAACGCTGATGTGATGCCGGCGATCCAGGTGACGCGCTGCGGAGTGCCGTGCCGGTCCGTCTTGGCGAACCAGCCCGGGAGCAGTCCGTCGCGGCTCATTGAGAACCAGACGCGGGTGACACCCAGGAGGAAGGTCAGCATCACCGTGAGGATGGAAAGGACGGCGAAAACGGAAATGATGGTGGCGATCACCGGCAGCCCCACCGAGGAGAAGGCAGACGCGAACCCAGCCTTTGGGTCGATCTCTTGGTAATTCTGCATCCCGGTCAGTACCAAAGTGGCGGCAACATAAAGGAGCATGGCCACGATGAGGGAGAGGATGATGGCCTTGGGCATGTGCTTCTTGCCGTCGGTAGCCTCCTCCGCCGCGGTACTCATGGCGTCGTAGCCGAACACGGCGAAGAACACGGTGGCCGAACCTGCCACCACTGGGCCGAAGCCACTCGGCATGAACGGATTGTAGTTGTTGGTGTCGACGTAGAAGATGCCCAATCCGATGATGAATATGATCAGGACCACCTTGATGGCCACGGCCACGAGTTCAAACCGGCCGAACGCCTTGGTGCCACGGGACAGGATCCAGGTCACGATGAGGCAGACCACGATCGCGGGAATGTTGACGATGCCGCCCTTGCCCTCATCCGCTGTCGACGTCATCCAGACGGGCATATGGATCCCGATACCGGACAGGAAGGCATCGAAGTAGCCGGAGATGCCGATGGCCACCACCGCCACGATGGCAATGTACTCCAGCAGCAGGTCCCAGCCGATGAACCAGCCGATGACCTCCCCAAGGGCCACGTATCCGTATGTATAGGCGGAGCCAGCGCGCGGGATCATGCCGGCAAATTCGGCATAGGAGAGCGCCGCGGCCGCTGATGCCAGGCCCGCGATCAGAAAGGAAAACAGGACGGCCGGGCCGACGCCGGGGGTGTCCTCGCTACCATGGGCCACGAGGCCGGCGAGCGAAAAGATGCCAACGCCGATAATGCCGCCGACGCCGATGGCCGTGAGCTGCCACAGCCCAAGGGACTTGAACAGGCCGCTGTGCTTGTTCTCTACTTCGATGTCATCGATGGGCTTGCGCCGCATCACAGACTGGGTGGGATCTTTAATGGTCATCAAGGACTCCTGCGTAGGTGCGGCCCCATCATCCGCCCTGTGATGGGGGTAACTCTGATCAGTATGCAAGCAACGTTGCATTAGATAAAGTGAATACTTCTAAACAGTATTCATTAGTTCATCCACTCATTTACTCAACCCAAAGGAACAGTCAGTGCTCGACGTCCGCCGCCTGAGACTGCTCCGCGAGCTGAAGATCCGGGGCACCCTCGCCGAGGTGGCCGCCGCCCTGCAGTACAGTCCGTCCTCAGTGTCCCAGCAACTGGCCCTGCTTGAGAAGGAAGTAGGGGTGGAATTGCTCAGGAAAACCGGCCGGAGAGTCCAGCTCACTCCCCAGGCGGAAGTCCTGGTGGCCCACACGGCACAGCTCCTCGAGACGCTGGAGCAGGCCGAGGCCGACCTCGCCGCGTCGCTCACCACCGTCTCCGGCACTGTCCGGATCGCCGTCTTCCAGTCGGCGGCGCTGGCGCTCATGCCGGACACCTTGACCCGCATGACCGCCAGCTACCCGGAGGTGCGGATCGAAATGACGCAGCGGGAGCCGGAAACGGCCCTGCATGAAACGTGGGCCCGGGACTTCGACCTCGTCATTGCCGAGCAGTATCCCGGGCACGCCGCACCCCGGTATCCGGAACTGGACCGGGTACGGCTGACCAGTGATGCCATCAGGCTTGCCGTGCCGCCCCCGGCCGCGGACAGGAAGGTCATCACGTCGCTCGCGGACACGGAGGAGCTGCCGTGGGTCATGGAGCCGCGCGGCGCCGCCTCGCGTCACTGGGCCGAGCAGGCCTGCAGAAGCGCGGGCTTCGAACCCGACGTGCGCTTTGAAACCGCAGACCTCCAGGCCCAGATCCGGTTGATTGAATCGGGCAACGCCGTCGCCCTCATGCCGGATTTGGTCTGGACCGGCCGCGGCACCACAGCCCAGCTGATGGAACTGCCCGGGAAACCGCGCAGGACGGTCTTCACATCAGCGCGCCGCTCAAGCGCCCAGCGCCCAGCCATTCTCGCCGCCCGTGAGATCCTGGCGGCCACCGCTGCCTCGATCGCGGCGGCCAAAGATCATGAAATGGAAGCATCGCCATAGTGTCTCCTGCGTCACAGCGATACGGCTTGCCCGGCGTTAGACTGTTGAAGTTATGAATCGCACAATGTTTAAGTCCAAGATCCACCGCGCCACTGTCACGCACGCGGACCTGCACTACGTGGGCTCCGTCACCGTAGACCTGGACCTGCTGGATGCTGCCGACATCCTGCCCGGCGAGCTCGTGGCCATTGTGGACGTCACCAACGGCGCCCGCCTTGAGACCTACACCATCGCCGGCGAGCGCGGTTCCGGTGTCATCGGGATCAACGGCGCGGCCGCGCACCTGATGCACGAAAACGACCTCGTCATTCTGATCACCTACGCCCAGATGACCACGGAAGAGGCCAGGGCCTACACTCCCAAGGTGGTCCACGTTGACAAGGACAACAAGATTGTCCGGATCGGCAACGATCCTGCCGAGGGCCACACCGCCGGGCTCATGCGCCCGCCGTTTGCGTTGAACAACGCCACGTGCAGCTGACTGCGCCCCGCATCTGACCCAGGGCAACTCTCACTGCCCGAATAGCGAGATCCCTGCCACAAGCCCGTCCTTCGCCGAATAAATCTGATTAGGCTGGGACGGTGGACGCCACCCCCTGCACTTACGAGCCTTCTGCGACAACCGGATGCTAGGCGTTCTTGCGGGCTTTTTCGTTGTCTGGACCATCATCCTGGTGGGCATGTTCGTCGGTAGGCAGGGCATCCTGGGCGAAAATGCCCGTCAGGTCCTCAGCGGGCTGACCTTCTTCGTGGCCAGTCCCGCCCTGCTCTTCGAGACCCTCAGCAAGGCACGGCTTCACGACGTTTTCGCCGCCCCGTTGCTGGTCACTGCCGTGGGCGCCATGGCCACCGCTGCCATCTTCTTCGTCATCGTCAGGTTCCTGCTCAAGCGCAGCATTCCGGAGGCACTCATGTCATCCATGAGTGCCTCCCTGGCAAACTCGGCCAACCTCGGCATCCCCATCGCCGTGTACGTCCTGGGCGACGCCAGCTATGTGGCTCCCCTGCTGATCTTTCAGCTCGCGTTCTTCACGCCGCTGTTCCTCATGGCCCTTGATTCGACCACCAGCGCCCACCGCACCACGCCGCTCCGCTTCGTCCTGATGATCGTGAAGAACCCGATGATCGTCGGCTCCGCCCTGGGGCTGGTGGTGGCCGGGACTGGCTGGCAGGTTCCGCCGCTTGTCCTGCAGCCCATCCACCTGATCGGCGGTGCCGCCATTCCGGCCATGCTGATGGCCTTCGGCATGAGCCTGAACGGTTCCCGGCCGCTGCAGGCCGCCATGGGACGCCGGATTGACACCCTGCTGGCGAGCGCCTTCAAGCTCATCGTCCACCCGGCGATCGCCTATGCCTTTGCCCGCTTCGCGCTGGGCATGGACGGCCAGGCGCTCTTCGCCGTCGTGGTGACGTCCGCCCTGCCCACGGCCCAGAACGTCTTCGTGGCCGCCAGCCGCTACAAGACCGGCCTCACCGTTGCCAAGGACACGGTGCTGATCACCACCGTGGTGGCCGTGCCGGCCATGATCGGCGTGGCCGTGCTGCTGACGTGAACGCCCTTCGACCGAACGTGGAGGAACCTTGAACACATCCTTGGACACCGTCGTCATCGGAGGCGGGGCCATGGGCTCCGCTGCCGCCTGGGCTTTGGCCAAGCGAGGGCGCGACGTGACCCTGCTGGAACAGTTCGGGCCTGGGCACCGCGTCGGCGCATCGCACGGCTCCACCCGGAACCTCAGCCTGGCGTACTCCGAGCCGGACTACGTCGCCATGCTGGCGGAGGCACTCCGGCTCTGGGCTGAACTCGAAGACGAGAGCGGCGAGCGGCTGCTGGCGCGCACCGGCGTCGTAAACCACGGTCCGGATCCGCAGCTTGGCACCATGCATGCCGCACTGAACAGTGCCGGCCTCAGGGCCGACTTCCTGCCCCTGGCTGAAGCCGCCGAGCGCTGGCGCGGCATCCGCTTCGATCAGCAGGTCCTGCACATGCCGGACGGCGGCCAGCTGAATCCGGACGCGGCGCTGCCGGCCTTTCAAAGGCTGGCGGTCCGGAACGGCGCGGCGGTCCGCCACCATGTAAAGGTCCTGGACCTGAGGATTATTCTCGACGACGATGTCCTACTCACCGTGGACGACGGCGGCCGCACCGAGGTGCTTACCGCCCGCCAGGCGGTGGTCACCGCCGGCGGCTGGACATCGAAGCTGCTCACCGGTGTGGCGGGAATGCCGCGGCTGACCGTAACCCAGGAGCAGCCCGCCCATTTCGGCATCGCGGATGATGGCGCCGACTGGCCCGGCTTCAACCATTTCCCTGGCCCCGGTGGCGAGTACGACGACTGGTACTCTCCCGTGTACGGCATGCACACCCCCGGCGAAGGCATCAAGGCCGGATGGCACGGAGTGGGTCCGGTGGTGGACCCGGACCACAGATCGTTCCAGCCTGAGCCGCTGCAGCGGGCCGCCCTGCAGCGCTACGCCAGGCACTGGCTGCCGGGCGTTGATGCCGGTTCCATGGCCGACATCAGCTGCACCTACACCACCGCCGCTGACCACAACTTCGTCCTGGACCGCATCGGCCCGGTGGTCATCGGGGCCGGCTTTGCCGGCCATGGCTTCAAGTTCACGCCAGTGGTGGGCAGGATCCTGGCCGACCTGGCCACCGGGGAAGGCGCCGCACCGGCCATCTTCTCGGCCGCCCGCACCGGTATTCGCTAGGAGCGCGGACACGGCCGCTCTGGCCTAGCTTCGCTGATGCTGGTCCAGGAGCCGGGCACAGCGGATGAAGCCGAGGTGCGAGTACGCCTGCGGGTGGTTTCCCAGATGGGTCTCGGTGCCCGGATCGTACTCCTCCGGCAGCAGCCCGGTGGGCCCGAACAGGTTGACCAGCTGATCGAACAGATCCCAGGCCTCCGCGATGCGGCCCACCGCCACATACGCTTCAATGAGCCAGGTGGTGCAGATGTGGAAGCCGCCCTCCAGGCCCGGCAGGCCGTCATCGTACCTGTACCGGAAGACGGTGGGCCCGACGCGGAGCTCCCGCTCCACGGCGGTGACGGTGTCCAGGAAGCGCTGGTCGGTCACCTCCAGCAGGCCCGACAGTCCGATGTGCAGGACGGCGGCATCAAGGTCCGGACTGTCGTAAGCGACGGTGTAGGAGGCAGCAGACTCGTCCCAGCCCTCCCGGAGCACCTCGTCCCTGATGGTGGCTGCTGTGGAAGCCCAGGAGGGCCCGGGCTCGCGGCCGTGGCGGGCTGCGGTGCGGAGGGCGCGGTCCAGGGTCACCCAGCACATGACCTTGGTATAGACGTGGTGCCGCGCGGCGCGCCTGGCCTCCCAGATGCCGTGGTCCGCCTCATGCCACCGGGCCAGCACCGCGCGCGTCATCTGCACCATCAGCTCCCAGTGCGAGTCGGCCAGCGAACCCTGCGCTTCGCTCAGCCCGTGGATCAGCTCCGCAATGGGCCCAAACACGTCCAGCTGGACCTGGTGGTCGGCGGCGTTGCCGATCCGCACGGGCCGCGATCCCGCATACCCGGGCAGGCTTTCGATGATGGCTTCGGTGGACAGCGGCGCCCCGGTGACCGAGTAGAGCGGATGCAGCCACTCCGGGCCGGGGGCGTTGGCAAGAATCCCGCCAAGCCACCTCAGGAAGCCCTCGGCCTCCGCCGTCGACCCCAGGTCCACGAGCGCGTTCACGGTCATGGAACCGTCCCTGAGCCAGCAGTAACGGTAATCCCAGTTGCGGGTGCCGCCGATCCCTTCCGGCAACGACGTGGTGGGTGCCGCCAGCACGGCGCCGGTGGGTTCATGGACCAGCGCGCGCAGGACCAGGGCCGAGCGCCGCACCAGCGACGGCTTCACAGCGGGCAGCACCAGGCCCTGCACCCAGCGGCGGGAATGATGCGCGACGGCGGAGCGGCGGGCGGTTTCGTCTGTCCCGTTCGGGTGTTGCATCCCGGTGTCACCGCAGCGGAGATTGAGGACCACGGGACCGTGCTGCAGGTTGATCTCGGCTGTTGCCGTCGCGTGCCGGCCGTCCGAGGCGACGGCGAAGCTGACGCCGGGAGCGAGCAAAACGATGGGGTCTGACGTGCCGACGACGTGCAGTTCGCCGCCGCGCGCTTCCATGCTGAACGGCGCGTTGGCGTAGTCCGGCCGGGGCGCAAAGACGATCCGCGCCGCACCCGTACCGGACAGCACCCGGACCAGGCTGGTGATCCCGTCCGGGGCCGGTTCGAGATAGTCGGTCACGGTGACGTCCGCCCAGCGGGTCTCAACGATCATGGTGCTGTCCACGTAGCGCTGGCCCAGCACCTGTGAGGCTTTGACCGGCTCCACCGAGAAATGGCCGGCCGCATCGCCGCCCAGAATATGCGCAAAGAGCGAGCCGGAGTCCGGCAGGGGGTGGCTCATCCAGCAGATCTTGGCCTCGGGCGTGAGCAGTGCCGTGGAGGAGCCATTGCCGATCATGGAATGCCGTTCCAGGCCCACCGCATCCTCGCCGAACAGCCACGCACGCCGCAGTTCGAAGAGGATGGCCAGCACGCGCGCGAACGATTCCGGGTCCCTCAGCCGGTGCTTCGCCGAGGTGGGCAGGCCTCCCACCCACAGTCCCATGTCGGGGCCGCGGAGCGTGGCCATCGCCAATTCGTCGCTCGCGGCATCCCCCGCGTACAGCGCCGCGCTCACGCCGAGGCGGGCGCGCAGGTGTTCCAGCGCCTCGGCTTTGGAGGGCGCAGTCACGGACAGATCCAGCACGGAACCGTCCACAACGAAGAACAGGCCGTGCGCCCGGGCCACCTCCTCGGCCTTCTGTGCTGCCTCGGATGCGACCTCGGGAGCCGCCGGGCGGGTATGCACCGAGACGGCCACCGGTTTCCGTTCGATGCTGATGCCCTTGTACGCGCCGATCGATTCAAGCAGGGCCTGGTTGGCCTGCTGCAGGACGGATTCGGTGGCCAGGGACAGCCCGTGGGCGAAGCCCATATCGAACTCGGCCCCGTGCGACCCCACGAGGTGCACCTCCGCGGGAAGCCGCGACACCGCCGCGAGGTCCCGCAAGGACCGGCCGGAGATGACGGCGGCATGCGTGTTGGGCAGCGCAGCCAGGGCGCGGAGGGCAATCGCCGCGCCGCCCAGGGGCAACGTTTCGGTGGAGATGCCCTCCGCGGCGCACAGCGTTCCGCCGTAATTGCAGGCCACGAGCAGCCCCGGAGTGCGGGCCAGGATCTTCAGCTCGCCGAGCAGTTTGGGGGTGAGTCCGTCGTCCGCGGCTTCCGACTGGACAAAGGCCCTCAGCAGGTCCAGCGGCAAAGATTTTGTCAGCAGTGCGGAAGCGGCCACCGTCTGGTTGAGCGGAGTTGGCATGCGCGAAAATCCTTCGGATCATCCCCAAGCGGTTTTGGACACCTTCAGTTTCCGCTGCTGCCGTTTCCCCTGAATATCCCGGTCATTGCGGTCATGTAACTTCGTCGCAGAATGCAAAAAGTCCGCCCGGGCCACATTGCGGTGTGGCCCAGGCGGACTCAGGTGCTGGCGCTAGCCGATCGGGGGGCTACCGGCTGCCCGACTCAGCAGTTCGGCGAATCGTACTCATAGGCGCCGGAGTCCGCGGCCGCCGTTCCCGCGCAGTCGCCGTTCTGGGTGGAAGGAGCTCCGGCCAGGTCCAGGGTGTAGGCGCTGGCCCCGGCCCGGTCGATGGCTGGACTGATGCTGGTGAGGCGGAGGTCAGTCGGGGCGCTCACGAAACGCGCTGACGCGGTGGTGGAGGTGCTGTTCGGTGTGACGTTCACAGGCCCGTTGAGAACGTTCTGCTTCTCGGTCCAGCCTGAACCGTTGATCCACAGCGAGTTCTTGACACCCACGAGGATGTTGGCTCGGATCACCGTGGAGGACGGGCAGGTTGCGTGGCAAACGATCGCCTGGGACTGCGTACCCGTGAGGTAGACCGTGTTGAACTCGAAAACAGTTTCGTTGGTGGGCCCGAAGGACGTGCCGTTTCCTCGGGCGATCAGGCCCTTGGCTTCGGAGCAGTTTGCTCCACAGGTGGAGCGGACCAGGTTATAGCGGAACGTGTTGGCGTCCGCCGTCCCCGAGGACCTTCCGAGTTCGGAGAAGTTGTTGTTATCCAGGGACACATTGTGGTGAATGTTGTTGCGGTTGCCGTTGTAGATTTCAAAAGCGCCGCCGTCCTGGTTGTAGTCGTAGGACTTCCCTGTCGAACCGCTGACGGTATTGCCGGAAAACTCATTGTCGTTACCGTTGATCAGCACGCCAAAGGCGCCGGAGTCGTCATTGCAGTTCACGGCAGAAGGTGTTCCGCAATTCGTACCGAGGGTATTCACGTTCATCACGTTGTTGTTCGTCAGTGAATTGCCCGTGTACTTGCCGAAATCGGAGCCGGTACCGATTTTGAGGCCAACTGCATTGGTGGAGGCGCTGGAGTTCTGCACGATATTGCGGTCCCCGGTAAGGCTGAAACCCGCGTAGCCGCAGGAAACGGCCCGCAGTCCGTCGACGGTGGTGTAGTTGCCGTTGATCCTGACGCAGTTGCCGGACTTGCCGCCGGTGACTGTCGGCGCGTTGCCGGTGCCGTAACTGTTCAGGGTGATCGGCGCTGTGGACGTGCCGCTCTGGGCAGTCACAATGCCGCCGGTCCAGGTGTCGCCCTTGCGGAGGCTGACGGTGTCTCCCGGCTTGAGAACGGCCTGATTGAGTTTTGTCAGGGTCTTCCAGGGGGCAGCGCTGGACGTGCCCGCATTGCTGTCGCTGCCGGCAGCGCTGACGTAGTATGTCGTGCCCGCAGCTGAGGCCGGGGCCGAGAATCCCGCAACCAGGCCGCTGACCATGAGGAAGGTCATGAGTAGGGCTGCGCCGGTGGATTTGATCTTCATGTTTTCACCTGGGTCTGTTTGTGAACGGAGCTGATCGCATTCCATCCGTGGATTTGAAATCAGGCAGCGCCGAACTGGCCCCTCAACGCCTTTTGGGCGTGCGGGGATCAGGTGTAGTGACTATGCGAGACCGCTACTTTCGACTGACTTGCCACGCTCTGCGCGTGCAGAAGCTAATGCGTCCGGCGGCCTGGGAGTCCCCGCCACCACCGGAGTAAATGGAGACCTTGCGCACATAACGTTAAGTTGTGGTCGGCGTCGAAGTCAAAAGATATCGGTTGAATAACGGTCCATTAAACCCTCAATGAAACGCGGGGCATGGGGCAGAAATTACGCTGACCTGCGGATCCGTTCCTTGGATGGCTTTCACACACCGCAGATAAATATTATTTAAACGTTTGTCACACGCGGGCCAGGCCGGCTGCTTCCGCCAGCAGTTCCACTGAATGCAGCCGCGCAGCGGTGCCGGTGCTTTGGTGCGCGACGATGAGTTCGTCGGCGTCGGCATGCTTCGCGAATCCGTCCAGGTACTCCATGACGACGTCCGGCGTGCCCACAGCGGAGTACTTCATCATCTGCGAGACATGCTGGCCCTGCGGGGAGTCCAGGACCATGTCCGCTTCGTCGTCCGTGAACTCCCGCCCGCCGCCGAAGAACAGCGAGACGCGGGCGCGCAGGGTGTCCTTAAAGGTCGACTGCGCGTCCGACGCCGACTCGGCCGCAATCACATTGACTCCGGCGATGACGTGCGGTGCCGCGAGCTGCTCAGACGGCTTGAATTCCCGGCGGTAGATGGCCACCGCGTCCTGAAGCGCGTTCGGAGCAAAGTGGGAAGCGAAGGCATAGGGCAGTCCCAGCTGTGCGGCGAGCCGGGCCCCGAACAGGGACGAGCCCAGGATGTACAGGGGAACATTGGTTCCCTTGCCCGGGGTAGCTTCAACGCCTTGGATGCGCGTGGGTCCGCTCAGGTAACCCTGCAGTTCCAGGACGTCCTGGGGAAAGGTGTCGGCCGAACCGGGGTCGCGGCGGAGCGCCCGCATGGTGTTCTGGTCGCTGCCGGGTGCACGGCCCAGTCCCAGGTCGATGCGCCCCGGGTGCAGCGTCTCAAGTGTCCCGAACTGCTCGGCGATGGTGAGCGGCGAGTGGTTGGGCAGCATCACTCCACCAGCCCCCAGCCGGATGCTCTCGGTGTGCGCGGCAACGTGCGCGATCAGGACGCTCGTGGCCGAAGATGCAATCGAGGACATGTTGTGGTGCTCGGCGTACCAGACGCGCCGGTAGCCCAGCCGCTCCGCGCTCTGCGCCATGGCAACGCTCCCGGCGAAGCTCTCCGCCGCCGTCTGGCCCTTGCCGATGGTCGCAAGGTCAAGGATGGAGAGGGGAACAGTCACGGTGGAGCCGGCCTTTCGTTGCGTTTCGCTGGCGTGCCGGGACGGATGGTTGCACGGCACACCTTCCACAACGACGGCGGCACGGGGGTTATTTCTGCCGGGCCGGGTGACGCTGTCCACAGTTTTGTCCGCCAAGGCTGGCCGCCGGGCGGTGGTCCGCCACTAAGCTAGCCGCATGGCCAACAAATCAACAGCAGACAAAGTCGCCACCATCCAAAAAGGCTATGCGCTTGAGGGTGCCACGATCGAGCTGGGGGCCGCCATCGTCGACGGCGAACTTCACAAAGATGCGCCGGTCCGGCTGCCGCTGTCCATGATGAACCGGCACGGGCTCGTCGCCGGCGCCACCGGCACCGGCAAGACCGTTACGCTGCACATGATGGCCGAGCAGCTCTCCACCGCCGGCGTGCCCGTTTTCCTGGCGGACATCAAGGGCGATCTGTCCGGCCTCGCCACTGCTGCAACCGGGAGTGAAAAGCTGGCGGCGCGGACCGAAAGCATCGGGCAGCCGTGGGCCGGCAAAACGTTTCCGGTGGAGTTCCTGGCCCTCGGCGGGGACGGCAACGGCATTCCTGTCCGCGCCACCATCACCTCTTTCGGGCCCATTCTGCTTTCCCGCGTCATGGAGCTCAACGACACGCAGGAATCCAGCCTCCAGCTCGTCTTCCACTTCGCGGACAAGAACAACCTCGAACTGATCGACCTCAAAGACCTCCGTGCCGTCATCCAGTTCCTCACGTCGGACGAGGGCAAGGCGGCCCTGCAGGACCTGGGCGGCCTGTCCAAGGCAACGGCAGGGGTCATCCTCCGCGAGCTGGTGACACTGGAAGCGCAGGGCATGGAGCGTTTCTTCGGCGAGCCCGAGTTCGACACCGCCGAACTTCTCCGTACCGCCCCTGACGGCCGCGGAGTCATCACCTGCCTCGAGCTGCCCACCCTGCAGACCAAGCCCATGGTGTTCTCCACCTTCCTGATGTGGCTCCTGGCGGACCTGTTCGAGGACCTGCCCGAGGCCGGCGACCTCGACAAACCCAAGCTGGTCTTTTTCCTCGATGAGGCCCACCTCCTGTTCAATGACGCTTCCAAGGCGTTCCTTGAAGCCATCACCACCACTGTCCGGCTGATCCGGTCCAAGGGCGTGGGCATCTTCTTTGTAACGCAGACGCCGAAGGACGTCCCGGCAGACGTGCTCGGCCAGCTGGCCAACCGCGTCCAGCACGCCCTCCGGGCCTTCACGCCGGAGGATGCCAAGGCACTCAAGGCCACCGTCTCCACCTTCCCTGTCAGTGATTACGACCTCGAGGAAACGCTCACCTCGGCAGGCATTGGCGAAGCCGTCATCACGGTCATGAACGAGAAGGGCGCGCCCACGCCGGTGGCCCTCACCCGTCTCCGGGCCCCCGAGTCTGTCATGGGCCCCAGCACGGAAGAACTGGTCAAGAGCACAGTGGCCGGTTCGGTGCTGCTCGCCAAGTACGGGACTGCCGTGGACAACGTTTCCGCCTATGAAAAACTGTCCGGAAAGGCCGCCGCGCCTACGGGTGCCGCGGCACCGGGCCTGCCGCCGGTTCCGTCCCCCGGGGTGTTCGTCCCCGGCAGCCTGGATCCCAACGCAGTGGACGCCGACGCCCGCCGCATCGAGGAGGAAATCCTTGGACGCCCCAGCAGCAGGCCGGCCCCCGAAACCCGTCAGGCGCCTGCACCGCGCCCGGCTCCCCCTGCCGGCGGCATGATGGAGGACATCACGGGCGCGCTCGGCGGGGCCCTCGGCGGAGGCCTGAAAAGCATGGTCCGCTCGATGGGAACACAGCTGGGCCGCGAGCTATTACGCGGCGTTTTCGGCACGTCGTCCCGGCGGCGCCGCTAGCGCCAGAAGGCGCCACCGGCACCGGCGACGCCCCGCCGTCGGACGTTTTTCTGTGGCTGCCCCGCGTCATGCACGGCGCCTGTTACTCCTGCGTTCACGTAACTTGCAGGTAACGTAAGGGGCGTGCAGATGAGTCAAGCGTTGGTGAGGATGGCGGCCGGATGGCTACTGGGCCTCATGCTTGCCGTGGCCGGAGCCATCGTTTCGGTCAATCTGGTGAACAATTCCGTGGCCAGCCCGCAGCAGCCCGTGCGCGAATACCTGGACGCCCTGCAGAAGGGCGAGGGTGAGCGGGCGTTGGGCCTGCTCCGCGCCTCCGTGCCCGACGCCGACGCAGCCATGCTCGACGGCACGGCACTGCAGACGTCCGCCTCGCGGATTGCCAACGTGAAGCTTGGCGATGCCGAATCGCGCGGCGGCAAGCGGGTGATGGTGCCCATGGAGTACACGATCGACGGCAGCAGGCTGCGGACCGAGTTCCTGCTTGAGAGCACCGGCACCGAGTGGCTGTTCTTCAACAAATGGGCGTTTGTGCCTGCGGCGCTTCCCACGGTGGACGTGACCGTGGTGAACTCCAGCGATGCCACCCTCAACGGCATCCCGGTGAATATGCCCGGCGGCCGCAACACCTTTGCCGTGTTCTACCCTGGAGAGTACGAGGCCTCGCTCAACGGCCAATTCTTCGCGGCCCCGCCCACACGCGCCACAGTTGCCGGGCGGGACGTCCCCGCTGCACCCCTGAACCTCCTGACACACGCCACGGAGGAGCTGAACCAGGCTGTGGCGTCCCGGGTCAAGGAATTCCTCGACAAATGCGCCGCCGAGGCCGATAAGCAGCAGAGGCTTCAGCCCGACTGCCCGTTCTACCATGCCACCAACAACCGGGTTGTGGACGGCACCATCAAATGGGGCATCACCGAGTACCCGAAGATCAGCATCGAGCCGTTCGACGGCAAATGGGTGGTGGCACCCCTTGACGGCAAGGCCAGAATCACCGCCCAGCAGGTTGACCTCTTCACGGGCGCCGTCTCCGCCCTGAACGTGGTGCACGACTTCAGCTTCACCACGCGCTTGGACATCGACGGCGACACCATCAAGGTCACGCCGCTCCTGAGCTTCTAGTCCCGCCCGGCTGCCGGGTGCCGGCGCAGCGCCGCGGCCCCGACAAAGCTGGCCCGGCTCTCAACCCCTGGGGGTCCAAAGCCGGGCCAGTTCAGCACGCAAGTACGCAAGTACGCCTAGTCCATGCCGCGGAGGTCCAGGACCAATTCGGCGTCACCGTCTGCCTGCAGCACCACCGGGATGCCCCAGTCCTGCTGGTACAGGTGGCACGCGGCGTGGTCCGGGATCTCGCCGTCATCGGTTTCCGGGCCGTCGCAGGCTGCGGCACGTGCGGTAATGTGCAGCACGCCCTCGGGCACGTCGGAGGAAAGCTCCAGGGTACGGAGCAGGCCCACGGACGTCCCGCCCCCGGCCACCAGCAACTCGGGCGGCGTGGACGAGATCTTCAGCTGCGTGGGATCGCCCCAGCGGTCATCAAGCTTCTGGCCGGTGGGCGCGGTGAAGCGGACCGTCAGCTCGAGGAGTCCCGGGGCGACGGGGCTCTTGGGCCGGTGCGTCTGCGCGGCGCCCTCGTCCACCTGCTGGGCCTCCTTGGGGATGGGGACGTACACGAGCTGGTGTTTGTTGGCCTCCACCACCACCAGCAGCGGCTCCTTGCCGGCCACCTGGGTGTGGTCCACGATCACATCGGAGGGCTCGGAAAGCCCCCGTGCGAGGGTGGACACGGTCTTGGTCACAGGGTCGTAGCGCCGCACCGCACCGTTGTACGTGTCGGCTATGGCCACCGAACCGTCCGGAAGCACGGTGACCCCGAGCGGGTGCTGCAGGCGAGCCTCCGCGGCCTCGCCGTCGCGGAAACCGAAATCGAAGAGGCCCTTGCCGACTGCCGATTCAACGGTGACGGTCCCGTCGTCGTCAATCGCGAGCTTCCGGAGGGCGGAGGTCTCAGAGTCCGCCACCCAGATGTTGCCGTCGGCGTCCTCGGCCAGACCGGACGGCTGGGCAAACCACGCTTCATGGGCGGCCCCGTCAAGCAGCCCCTCGAGTCCGTTGCCCGCGATGATGGACACGGCCCCCGACAGGGGGTCAAAGCTGAAGATCTGGTGCACGCCGGCCATGGCGATCACCACGGCGTTCAGCCTGGCTGACCACACCACATCCCACGGAGAGCTGAGGGAGACCTCAATCGGGTGTTCGCTGAGGCGTCCGGTGAAGCCTGCAGCGTCTTCGTCAACGCGGGCCGGGCCGGTCTCCAGCAGTCGCTGCACGCCGTTTCCAACAAGGGTGGTGACGGTTCCGTCTGCAAGCGACAGCCCCCTCAGTCGGTGGTTGACAGTGTCTGCAATCACGACGTCGTAGCCCGTCTTCGTTGCCACGTCTTCCGGCAGCAGGACAAGTCCCTGCGGTTCGTTGAATTCCGCGATCGGCTCACGGGAGTCCAGTGCTGCCGCGGGGCCGTCGGCGTGCCCTTTGGTGCCGGTCCCGAAGGTTCCGAGCACCGTCCGGAAGTCGGTGCCGAGCTCCAGGAGGCGGTGGTGGCCCGTGTCCGTGACCAGCCAGGTGCCAGCGTCTGTGCCGGCGGCAGCACCGGCGTCGGGCTCTTCGGCGGAAGCGACAGCAGAGGTTCCCCGCCCCGCCGGGAGGTACAGGGCCTTGCCCGGGAACCGCAGGGTGCCCGACGTCGGCTCCGGCGCCACATACGGGCCGTTGCCGCGGTGGAGGGTCCCGCGGGCTTCGTGCTCGGCAATCAGCTCGGGGATGAGCACGGCAAGGCCGTCAGCGTGGCCTTCGCCGGACAGATGGGCCACGATGTAGCCCTCGGGGTCGATGACGACCAGCGTGGGCCAGGCTCGTGCCGTGTAGGCCTTCCAGGTTTCCAGCTCGGGGTCGTCCAGGACCGGGTGGTGGATCTCGTAGCGTTCCACGGCGGCGGCGAGGGCCACAGGATCTGCTTCATGCTCGAATTTCGGCGAGTGCACGCCGACCGTTACCAGGACGTCGGAGTACTTCTCTTCCAGCGGGCGCAGTTCGTCCAGGACATGCAGGCAGTTGATGCAGCAGAAGGTCCAGAAGTCCAGCAGTACAATCTTGCCGCGCAGGGCCTCCAGGTCGAGGGACTTGCCGCCGGTGTTCAGCCAGTTGCGGCCCACCAGTTCGGAGGCGCGTACCCGGTGGTGGGTGCGTACGGTTTCGCTCATCAGCGTCCTTCCAGCTTTGAGTTGCGTTCAGCCAGCTTGGCGTCGCGTTCGGCCAATTTGGCAAACATATCGTTGTAAGCGGTGAGATCGGCGTCGTTATTCCTGTCCGCGGCCCGGTCCGTGCGGCGCGTCTCCCGTTCATCGGACCTGGACCACATGACGGCGACGCCGATCGCCACCAGCAGCGTGGGCACTTCGCCGATGCCCCAGGCCACTGCGCCGCCCAGTTGCTGGTCCAGGAGTGCCGACGGCCCCCAGTTCCGGCCAAGGTTGCCGAAGTAGTCGGCGGCGAGCAGGCCGGTGCCGCCCATGATGGCGACGCCGAAGAATGCGTGGAAGCCCATGGTGGCCAGCAGCAGCACGAGCCGCAGCGGGAAGGGGGCACGCCGCGGAAGCGGGTCGGTGCCGATCATGCTGAGCACGAAGATGTACCCGGTCAGCGCAAAGTGCAGGTTCATCAGCTCGTGGCCCACGTGTTCCCGCATCGCGAAGCCAAAGGCATCGGAGTAGTAGAACAGCACGATCGAACCGGCGAAGTTTGCTGCGGCGAAGAGCGGGTGGGTCACGAGCTGCGAGAACTTTGAGTGGACGAACAGCAGCAGCCACTCGCGCAGGCCCCGGGAGCCGTCGCCCCGGGCAGGCAGTGCCCGCAGCGCAAGCGTCACGGGGGCGCCCAGGACGAGGAAGAGTGGCGCCACCATGGTCAGGGCCATGTGGTCCACCATGTGCGCGGAAAACAGCACACGACCATATACGGCCGGCGGCCCTGAGGTCACATACGTCAGCACCAGCAGGCCGACCACCCAGTTGGCGGACCGGAAGAGCTGCCATTTGTCCCCCCGGGCGCGGACCTTGGCCACGCCCAGGAAGTAGGACACCAGCCCGAAGACGGCCACCGCAACCCAGGTCCAGTCCAGGCGCCACTCGGTGAGCCAGCGTTGCGGGGTCAGCTCCGGCGGCAGGTTGTAACCGGACAGGATGAAAGCCGGCGAAGCATCAGGGGCGTAGGTGGTCGGTTCGGGCGGTGCCGAACGGCCGAGCGCTACGGCGATTCCGGATGTGGCCCCCATAATGAGGAGCTCCATCAGGATCAGCTGCCACAGCACGCGCCGCGAGGACATGACCGAACCCTTGCGGCCCAGCTGCGGGATCACCCACTGCCGGTGCATGAACCCGATGCCGCCGAGCACGATTGTGGCGGCCGTCTTCGCGAGGATCAGCTGGCCATAGGGCGAGCCGAACAGATCGCCCCAGTTGGTCACCCGGACGCTGGCGTTGAGCACGCCGGAGGCGAAGACCAGCGCGAAGGCGAATCCCGCCAGCGACGAGAAACGCCGCAGCGTCGGCTCGGTGATGTCAGCCGGGCCGCCGGGCAAGGACGCCGCGGCCCCACCCACGGAAGTCCGCGAGCCGGCCAGGACGCCCGAGAGCAGCGCCAGCAGGATGATGCCGCCGACCCAGACACTCACGCCCACGAGGTGCAGGCCCAGTGAGCTGATGGCACCGTCGTGGTCATTCGAGCTCGCCGAATGTCCGATGAGCGCGGTGGGCACCAGCCCGGCCAGTGCAAGCACCAGGGTCAGCGCCAGGCCCGTCAGTGACCGGACGCCGAACAGCGCGGTAGTAACCACGGCCGCGATGACCGTTACGGCCAGCCAGGCGCGTCCGGTCGCTATGTCGGTCATGAAGAAGACCAGTGCTTTGGTGAATTCCGCGTCGCCGGAGATCCCCTGCCCTGCCACGTCGGCATAGGTGAGGACCAGCACGGCGATCGCGGAGAGCGTCCACGCCACACCTGCGGCCGCTGCGACGCCCATGGCGCGCGCGAAGGCCGGGTGCTCCGGCGCATCCTCCTGCTTGGAGCGGCCTCTGCCCAGGTTCTTCGGCAGGATGCCTGCGGCGAAGATGAGCCCGCCGATCACGGTGGCCAGCGAGATGTTGTGGACTGCCTTGCTGACGGGAAGGCCCCAGCGGACCATGGCCCCGGGATCGGAGACCTCCCGGGCGGCGGCTGCACCCGAGAACAGCAGTGCTGCCGCGAGTCCCAGGAAAAGTGCAGCCAGTCCCGCCAACCGCCAGGGCCGGGTAATGCCGAGCGCGGCGTCAGCTTGGCTCTGCGCTTCCGGGTTGGGCGCAGGCTGTGGGACACGGGATTCTGCTGCTGAGGGCACCTACCCATTGTCCGCTACCGCCGCCTGCGCAGCGAATCGGAGCCGAGTGGCGCACGCGGCGGGCCGGCGGGAAGGGGGGCTTAAACGCAAGCGGAGCGGCAACCGAGAGGGTTGCCGCTCCGTCAGAGCTGTAAAAGAAGACTACTTCTTGTTGGAGACAGCTGCCTTCAGCTTGGAGCCTGCGGTCAGCTTGACGCTGTGGCCGGCTGCGATCTGGATGGTCTCGCCGGTCTGCGGGTTGCGGCCAGTGCGGGCTGCACGGTCGGTGCGCTCAACTGCGAGCCAGCCCGGGATGGTGATCTTCTCGCCGGAGGCGACGGAAGATTCGAAAACCTCGAACAGTGCATCGAGCACGGAGTTGACGGCTGCCTGGCTGGTGCCGGCCTTGCCTGCTACCTCTGCAACAAGTTCACTACGGTTCTTAGCCATTTATGTCCTCCTGGACGCTTTTGATTTCTGGAGCCTGCACGCGGCATGCGTACAAGCCACTGTTCGAAAACTTACCAGCTTGCACTCGTGAGGGGGACAAATTCCGCGTGTTTCCGCGACTTTTTGACCTAAATCACCGGAAATTCGGGGGTTTTGCTTCGAATTGCGCCCTCAGCGGACTGTCGCCGGCCTATCTCAGCGAACATAAAGTCTCAGCGAACATAAAGCACGACGCCGCGGGGAAAGGGGCGCCACCCTCTCTCACTTCCCGCACGCCCCACTGCGACGCTCTCTCACTTCCTGCGGGAAAGTCACCGACGCTCTCTCACTTCCTGCGGGAAAGTCACCGACGCTCTCTCACTTCCTGGGGGAAAGTCACGGACGCTCCCTCACTTCCTGGGGGAAAGTCACGGACGCTCCCTCACTTCCCGCAGGAAAGTCACCGACGCTTTTTCATGCTGTCGGGTTCGACGGCGGCGTGCTGGCCTGGGTGCCCGGGCCGACCTTGGTGGGGTGAGAGAGCGTTGCCCAGGAAGCTGCAGGAAGTGAGAGGGCGTGGCCGGAGAGGGTGCAGGAAGTGAGTGAGGGTCCCTTTTTCGGTGCAGGTAGTGAGAGAGCGTGCCTATAAATCTCGGCCGGTGCAAAACCCCTGCCGTTGAGTCTGTCGGCACCGCGGCCGGGCAGAGGCGGGGCCGTCCTGGCAGGGCCCGTCGACACCGGGGGGATATTTGGGGTTAAAGAGCGAAGGCCCCGACATTTGCTGTCGGGGCCTTGGCCGTAAATAGTGTCCGGCGGTGACCTACTCTCCCACACCCTCCCGGGTGCAGTACCATCGGCGCTGTGGGTCTTAGCTTCCGGGTTCGGAATGGGACCGGGCGTTTCCCCCACGCTATGACCGCCGTAACCCTTGTACCCGAACCCCCTGGGGGGTTGGGAAATCTGGTGGTTACAACTTCCTGTGCCGTTCCTCTGTTTCGAGGGGTGGCCCAGGGTGTGGTGTTGTGTTATTCAGTTGTTGGTTCTCAAGCAACGGGTTTGTTGGTTGGGAACCACATAGTGGACGCGGGCAGTCTTGTTATCTTCGTACCATTGTGGGTGTGAACGTCTTTTGAATCCGTTCACCAATGGTGTGTGGTGTAAGTTATCGGCCTATTAGTACCGGTCAGCTTCACGAGTCGTTAGTCCTCGCTTCCACATCCGGCCTATCAACCCAGTGGTCTGGCTGGGGGCCTCTCACACACAAGGTGTATGGAAATCTCA